>CANJPN010000214.1 GCA_947475855.1 Bradyrhizobiaceae bacterium | reverse complement strand
CGCCGCTACATGAGCCTGGAAACGATGGCCGGCTTCTGCGATGATGCCACCGTCAGGCCGCCGGCAATCCCGGCCGCCTGACAATCCGAGCCGCGGCGCTCCGGATCATGCCTGTGGGCTTACACCACGTGTTGGGGCACTACCCAGACGCTCTTGCCCAGACGCTCTTGTTGCACCCGGCAAACAATTGTCGAATACTGCCAAACCAGAATACCAGCGGGTGGATGATGGCGCGGACCCCAGCTTCACCCGCCGACCAACAAAGCTGAGGCGTGAGGAGGATCACTGATGTCATTTTACCGAGGCATGACCTGCGAGAACGTGACTCTCAAGGGTGACAAGGGAACCCCGATCAATGCCTATGTCGCCAAACCGGCGGGGCCAGGTCCTCATCCCGGCGTGGTACTGGTCCACCATCTTCCCGGCTGGAGCGAATTCTACATCGAGACAACCCGGCGCTTCGCACATCACGGCTACATCGCGATTTGTGCAAACCTCTATGAGCGTTCGGGCACCGGTCATCCCGACGATGTCGCGGCCAAGGTGCGCGCAGAAGGCGGTGTACCTGATGCGCAGGTGGTGGGCGACACCGAGGCCGCAGTGAAATGGATGCGCGCCCAACCCGGGCACAACGGCAAGGTCGGATTGTTCGGCTCTTGCTCCGGCGGCCGCCACGCTTTCCTCTACGCCACTCAGAAGACCGACGTCGACGCCTGCGCCGAGCTCTGGGGCGGACGCGTGGTCATGAGCAAGGAAGAGCTCAACGAAAAGACCCCCGTCTCGCCCATCGACCTGACGAGGAACCTCTGCTGCCCGCTTATCGGCATTTTCGGCAACGACGACCGCGCACCGAGTCCCGAGCAAGTGAACCAGCATGAGGCCGAACTCAAGAAGCTCGGCAAGAGCTACGAGTTCCACCGCTACGATGGCGCCGGCCATGGGATCTTTTACTGGCACCGGCCATTGTATCGCCCCGAGCAGACCATGGATGGCTGGAGCAAGATTTTCGCATTCTTCGGCAAACATCTGGCGAAGTAAGAGGCCTTACTCATGTGCACGTCGATCGTCGAAATCGTGCCGGCTGAGGGGATGGCGAAGCGGGGCGATGACTGGTTTGCCTTGTCGCAAGCGGTCGTCGCCTACGACCACGCGCGCCACGCTCATCTGGGCGATGTCATCACCCTCGACTTCATCAACACCGGCCTCGATCCGGGCGCCCGTGCCGGCATAGAGCTGACGCTGGAAACGGCAAAGGAATTGCGCGCCGCGTTGGACCGCGCGATCACCGCAGCCGAATTCGAGGAAGCGGAAGTGAGGGGCAAAGGCGCCGTGCCGAGCCTTGTCCGCGCCGCCTAATTCTGTCGAAATCGGCGGCGTGAACCTTGTCTCCTTCAGAACCAACTCTGCGGCCCCCGCGTGGCGGGCCCAGATTTTAAGCATGGGCCTTGCTGGTTTCTCTCCAATGCCTGCCAAGTCATCTTAGGTTCCCCCTTTGACAGATCGCGCGCTTCACCCTGCCCCGGCCGTGGATACAGCGATCATCGGCGATCTGGTTGTCGCAAACCATATCCTGGCACAGCACGGGGTTCTCGACGCCTGGGGCCACGTCAGCATCCGCCACCCGGGAAATCCCGAGCGCTACCTGCTGTCGCGCGCTCGCGCCCCCGCCCTCATCGCCGCAAGCGACGTCATGGAGTTCGATCTGGATTCAAATCCTGTCGATCACCGCGGTCGCAGCATGTTCCTCGAGCGCTTCATCCATGGCCAAGTCTATCGCGCGAGGCCTGACATCCATGCCGTCGTCCACAGCCATTCGCCAACGGTGATCCCTTTCAGCGTCACCGGCGAGCCGCTGCGAGCCATCTCGCACGTCGCCTCCTTCCTGATTGAGCCGGCTCCGGTCTGGGAGATCCGCGACATCGGCATCACCCAGGGGCTTCTCGTGACGAGCAACGTCCAGGGCGGCTCCCTCGCCAGCACATTGGGTAACGGGCCCGTCGCGCTGATGCGAGGCCACGGCAATGTGGTTGTCGCCCCAGACATCAAACGCGTCGTGCACCGAGCGATCTATACCGAACTCAATGCTCGCCAACTCGCGATGGCATTGTCATTCGGCCGGCCGATCACCTATCTCGCTCCGGACGAGGCCCAAGATCCCAAGCGCCTGGATGATGCGTGGGAAGCCTGGAAAGGCGGCCTGCAGCCCGTCATCACCGCCCCAAAGCCATCGGCCACTACTTGATGTCCAAGAGCTGGCGCATCCGCTCGACGATGGCAGGCTGAACATTCGACGTGTCGGCGATCAGCTTCTGCAGATTTTCGCCGGTCATCGGATTGAACTCGGCCTTGGCCTTCTCCACGTCAGCGATGAAATCCCTGTCCTTCATCATCGCGTCGAATGCACGCCGCAACGCGGCAACACGATCAGCCGGTACACCCGGCGGCGCCAATAGCGACCTTCCAACCTCTCCGCCCGATGCGTAGAACGCCAGCAACGCCCGGTCCGCTTCGTTGCTCGCCAGTTCGACGACGGCGGGAACGGGCAGGTCAGGCTCGCGCTGCAGCGCATATTGCACGAGCACGCGCAGTCTACCTTGATCGTACTCGGCCTTGCGCGTCACCTTCATGGTTTGCCAGGACGTGAGCGCGCCATCCACCTCACCGCGCTCGACCGCGAGCATACCGTCCGTCGAGCCGCGGAAGCCTCCGATGATTTTGAACTTGGTACCGGCGAGCGCATTCAGCAGGCGTGGATACCCCTCCGAGGGCGAGCCGGGCCCCGTGCCGGCCACAGGAATTTCGTGAACCTTCGCATCGCCGACCGTCACCGCCTTCGACTTATCGTTGACGTAACCGATCTCCACGATGTTGGTCGCCCGTCCGATCCAATTGAATTGAGCGGCCTTGAACTTCACTGCCTGGTTCTGCAGCACCTCCTCGATCGCCATGGTCTGGGAGACGATCCCGATCGCGGTTCCGTCCTTTGGCGCGGCGGAATACAGCCAGTTGGCGGCGGTGAAACTTCCAGCACCGGGCATCGAGTTCGGCGTGCTGCTCGGCGCGCCCGGAATGTGCCGGCCGATATGACGAGCCACGAGGCGGCCGAAGAAGTCGTAACTGCCCCCAGGTGAAAACCCGATATAGATGTTGATGTTTTTTCCCTTGAAGAACTCCTCCGGCGCTTGAGCGGCGGCGCGCGGCGCCAAGAGCGCGATCGCCAGTGAGAAGATGACTGGCCGGCAAAGTGCGCGCATCGGTGTTCTCTCAATCTGCCTTAGTGCGCAACATGGTTGGTCGGTAGCATCAAGCGGTTGTGGGGTAGTTCCGGCCTTCGTGCCGATCGTCGTGTCCTAATGTTTCTCGAGAGTAATCCGATCATCGACTAGATGGGATCGAGACCTTTCACCCTATACACAGCCGCGGCAGGCGGAGCGCGCAGAAAATTCTCGAGCGCTTCGACGCTTCCCGTGTGTTTGACCGAGGCCGAGCGTCCGGCTGCGAAAGTTATGTAGAGCTGCAACTCCGGTGGCAACGGCGTCGCCTGGACGCCCTTGACGGCCTTGAGTTCGGGCATCTGCTGGGCCGCCATTTCAATCTCGCCACGTGCCACAGTCCCTGCGACATACCCCGAATTGATCGGAATCGGCTTGGTCTTCCCCTTCATCTGCTCCGCAATTCCCAGCCGCTCGAACACGCTGACAATGTGTGCGCCGCTTTCAGCTCCTTCGTTGCGTGCGAAAGATTTCACAGCGAGCAGCGTGCGCTTCAGCGCGTCAGCAGAACTAGCGTCGGGCTTTGGTGCCCCCTCAACGACGGCAATTCCGATCGAGGACCTCGCCACGTCGGTCCGCCGCGTCAACTTACCTTCTTTGATGAGGGCGTCGGTGGCTGCGGCGGTGAGAATAGTCACGTCGACGGCTTCTCCACCGCGCACGCGGTCCATGATGAATCGCGACGGTATATGGACAATCTCAACCTTGTGCGCTGTTGCACGTTCGAACTGCGCGACGAGATCGACGATCGCCGTTCGCATGGGCGGCGGACACATGAGTTTCAGTTCATCCGCATGCGAGCCCGTCGCTGATGCCGAGATCGTGGCCACGATGCAGACTGTCGCGCACAAGGCCCTAGCGATGTCATTCATATGCCCAATCCTCAACTTCAACCGATCCACATCCGGCGGATCGTTACCTGTCGATTTGAAACCGACGAACAGATTCCGCATCAATGGCGGACAGCACACCCAAAGTTACTGCAGGCCGACAGCCCTCTTGGCGAGGCTCACCATTGCATCCTCGGTTGCAATGTGGCGCTCGACAAGCCTCTGCACATCTGCGCCCGGCAACGGATTTATATCGAGCTGGCGTTCCTTGGCCACGGCAAGCAAACCCGGATCCTTCATCGCGGCGCCGAACGCGGTGCGCAAGGCAGCGACTCGAGCCGGTGGTGTACCCGGTGGCATGGCGAGAGATCGTCCCATCACCTCCTGCACCTGGAAGAACTCGACGATTTTGCGCTTCTCGGCGTCGTGGCAGAGCTCTATGGCAAGCGGCACGTTCGGGAAGTCGCGCGCACGCTCAAGGCCACTCTGCGCAATCATCGAATCCTTGAGGATGTTGGGATAGACCAGCCGCAAGGAATCCAGCGGCAGCGCTATGCCGTCGACTTCGCCCCGCGTAAAGGCGAGCGCGACCGGCGGCGACCCTTTGTATCCCGACACCAGCTTCAACTTCATACCGGGACAGAAATGCAGGAGGGCCGGAAGAATATGATTGGGGGCACCGATCTGCGTAATGCCAACGATCGTCTCGCTCTCACGTGCCATCAAACCATCGGCGCTGCCAGCCAATTTGGTACTGACGACAAAGCCGCTCGTTGTTTCAGCCGCCCTTCCGATCCATTGGAACTTCGCCGCGTCGTAGCGAATGCCCGTCTTGCCCATGAGTTGGAGCGTCGGCATGGTTTGCAATGGCGCAAGGATGAACGTGCCGTCTTTGGGCGCGACATTGTAAGCGTGATCGGCCGCAATCGCGCCGCCACCGCCGGGATTGTAATTCACAATGACATTCGGCCGGCCCGGAATGTACCTCCCGATGTATTCTCCAACGAGTTGCGCATAGACGCCATAGCCGCCGCCAGCGCCGCTTGCCGCAGTAATCGTGATGGTTCGGCCGCTATAGAAATCGGCGACCTCGTCGGCAACCGCCGGCGACACAGCAAGGCCGGTGCCCACCGCCAACATGGCCGCCCATGAAATCTGCACCGGCTCCACTCCTCGTGCGAACGCCCCGGGCACCGAGCGGATCAAAGGCTCGGAGGTGAGACACCCTCGATCTGCACGCGATAGCCTGAACGCGTGTGCGGGAAGTAATCGGCGATCGCATAGTGATGACAGCAACGATTATCCCAAAACGCTATGGAGTGCGGCTCCCAGCGAAACCGGTATGAGAACTCGGGCATCCGGCAATGCTCAATCAGGAAGCGAGCGAGACCAATCCCCTCCTGCTTGGGGACACCATTGATCCAGCGCACCGCGGAGCCATTGATGAACAGCCCCTTCCTACCGCTCTCGGGATGACGAATGACTACGGGATGCTCCGCCCGCGGCGTACCATCGCCGAAGATCAACACGCCGTCGTGCAGCGCCGTGAGCCCTTCCAAATACGTCTTCATGCGTGCGGACAGCGCATCGTATGCCGCATACATGCTCACGAACATCGTATCGCCTCCGCCATCAGGCGGAATGGTGTGCATATACAGAATACTGCCTAGCGGCGGGATCGGCGCGCAGGACTGATCGGTATGCCAGGCGTTGCCGGAGATGCCGTCGCTGTTGGCGTCGAAATGAAATCTGCGGACGCGGGAATCTTCGCTGGGCTTGCTGTGGGTCTTCTTGCCAACATGCGATCCGACGGGACCGAAGTATTCAGCCAGCCGGACATGGTCCTCGAAGCTGATCTTCTGGTCACGAAAGAACAGAACCATATTCTCGGTGAAGGCTCGTTTGAGTTCGGCCAGCTCGAGATCCGCCAGCGGACGTGTCAGATCGATGTTGCTGATCTCGGCCCCGATCGTGGGACTGCAGCGCTTGACCGTGATCGCGCGATAGGCCTCGTTGTTGCCATGTCCGTCCATCGGCTCCTCCCGGTTTCCGTGCGGATGACACCGCTATCAGATCGTTGCCTGGAATGGTTCCGACAGATCCATCGGGCGCCTTCCAGGCGATGGGCGCTCACAGATCAGTCGAGTTTTCACCCAGACATAACGGACGAACCGCGCTGCTTTTGCAAGAGGGGGCTCCGTGGCATCTGCGTTTTTCCTCCCTTCCAACGAAATCCGCACGCGGCCGATCCCGTCTGCTAAAATGCCGTTTCAAAATACGTTCCGAGGAATAGTCATGTCGAAGCTCCCACTTACGCTGGCCTGCGGTCCCTACGATAGGATCGAGGCGCTCCGTACCCGCAAAGTCCTTCCCGAAGGTATAGATCTCACTGTCCAGGTCTTCGAGGATCCCCGCACATTGTTCGATCGGGTTATGTCGGGGGAAGGCTTCGACTGTGCGGAAATGTCGACGTCCGAGCACATCGCAAACACCGTGCTGGGCACGAGCCCTCATGTCGCGCTGCCGGTCTTCCCATCGCGCGTATTCCGGCACGGCTTCATCGTCGTGAACAAGCGGGCCGGCATAAGAACGCCCAAGGACCTCGCCGGCCGCCGCATCGGCGTCCCGCTTCACACCATGACTGCCGCGGTGTGGATTCGCGGCATGCTGGAGGATGATCATGGCGTCGATCTGTCTGGCGTGACCTGGGTGCAAGGCGCCGTGCAAAGGCCCGGTTCGCATGGCGATCCTAACCCGCCACCGCTTCTGAAGCCGATCAAGATCGAGATCAATCGCTCACAGAAATCCCTCGATGATCTACTCGTAGAGGGAAGCATCGACGCGATCCTCGGTGCGGTTCTGCCCCCTTCGCTCGGCAAGCATCCCGATATCGTCAGGCTGTTTCCCGATCACTCCGCTATGGAGCGGGACTATTACAGGCGCACCGGCATACACCCGATCATGCACCTCATCGTCATCCGCAAACCTGTGTTTGAAGCCAATCCGTGGATCGCCAAGCCGCTCTACCGGGCGTTCGCCGCCGCCAAGACCGAGGCGTGGAAAGCGCTCGGGCACACGGGTGCGCCACGCACGATGTTGCCATGGCTCCTCGACGAAGTCGCGTCGACGCGCGATGTATTCCAGGGTGAACCGTTCGCTTATGGCCTCGAGAAGAACCGGATTACGTTGGAAACGCTCGTGCGCTATCTTCACCGGCATCATATGATCGCTCGCCTGCCGGCAATCGAGGAATTGTTCGTCGACGTGGGCGAGTAATGCCGATGCGGGCCCTCGACGCCTGACAGGGCTCGACAAATCATCAGAGCGTGGGAGGTCGCAAGTGAAGATCGTCGTTTTCGGTCCCGACAGCCGTGTCGGCGCGATCTGGCAGAACACTCTCGTGGTGGATCTGTCCCTTGCTCAAGCCAAGCTGCTCCATGAACGCTCCGGCGAGGTTCACGCACTCGACTTGGCCGCCGTGACGGTGCCGCCAGACCTCGCCCGTTTCATCGAGCGCGGCACATCCGCCCTCGATGCGTCCAAAATGGCAATCGACTATCTGTTCCACCACGCGACGAACAAATTCGGCCCACACGGCCAAACCATCGTGCACGAAATCCAGAACATCCGTCTACACGCACCCAGACCGCGCCACGCGCGCATTGCCTGCGCCGGCGGCAACTTTGCGGACCATCACTTGGCGATGGCGCAGCGTCGTCCCGGGGGCAAACAGGAAGCAGCAGAGTTGACGCTCCAGGGCGTTGCAGCCTCCATCAGAAAGGCCGGGTTCTGGGGATTCTGGAAAATCGACAGGAACAGTCTGGGACCGGATGCCCCCTTGCAATATCCCGCCCGGGCCAAGTCGCTCGACTATGAAGGCGAGCTCGCGATCGTGATCGGTAAACAGGGGAAGAACATCCCCGCCGAGGATTGGAAATCGTATGTCTGGGGCGTCACGTTGTTGAACGACTGGAGCATTCGCCAGCAGCCGGATTCGGGACGCCTCAACTTCGCGATGGTCAAGAACTTCGATGGTTCCACCTCGCTCGGCCCCTGCATTCTCGCTGGCTTCACCGGAGCCGACGCCATCGACGTCGCGACGCACGTCAACGGTGAGCGCCGCCAGAACTTCAACACACGCGACATGGTATTCTCGTTCGGGGAATGCCTCGCCTTCCTGTCGCGTGACTTGACGCTCTATCCGGGCGATATCATCAGCGGCGGCACGGCGGCGGGAACGGCACAGGATTCGAGCCCTCTTCTCGGCGATGGCGTCCTGTCGCAAGAACGCTTCCTGCGGGTGGGCGATGTCGTTGAAATCAGCTCGCCTGGTATCGGCGTTTTGCGCAACACGGTGATTGGCGGAAGCTGAGCCGGTCTCACGTGTCCATCGGAGTTACGCGGGTGCGGGTGCTGGCGCTGGCGCTGCTCCGTCATGTGGAACCGACGGATAGCGATCATGGCCATATCACCGCCCCTCGACACCGGTAGCCGAATCTCGAATTCGGCGGCAGCTTGCATCTGCGCAAACTAGAGCATCGTGCCTTTAGTTGGAATCGGGGGATTCCCCAAATCAGCGAACTGTGATTCACCGTGTCAGGAGGTGGATCATGGGGCGAAGCTATTCGATGGATCTTCGCCAGCGGGTTGTTGCGCGTGTCGCTGGTGGCCAGTCGCGGAGGGGGGCAGCCGACGACTTGTCGGTCAGTCCGTCGTTCTCGGTAAAGCTCGTTGCACGGCATGTGCGTACAGGCTCACTGGAGCCGGCGCCGCAGGGGCGTCCACTTGGCACAGGCAAGCTCGATCCCTACCGCGCGTTCCTGATCGGCCGCGTGAAGGAGAAGCCCGACATCACGATGCCGGAGCTTGCGTCAGAACTCGCAGCGCGACACGGCGTGGAAATCGATCCAGCCTCGCTGTCGCGGTTCCTGTGCAAGGCCGGTCTCAGCTATAAAAAAAACGCTGCTGGCCAGCGAGCGCGCTCGCTCTGACGTCGCCAAGGAGCGCAATACCTGGATTGCCAAGCGGCTGCCCATCATGCGAGCCATGCCGCATCGGCTCGTGTTCATTGACGAGACCTCGACGAGCACGAAGATGACGAGGCTCCGCGGAAGAGCGCCAATAGGCGAGCGGTTGCCCGGCGCAGTTCCGTTCGGCCACTGGTTCACTCAGACCTTCATCGCTGGCCTGCGCTGCAACGGCTTGACTGCACCATGGCTCATCGAAGGCGCGATGGATCGAGTTGCCTTCGACCTCTATATCGAGACCCAGCTCGCGCCCACCTTGCAGCCTGGCGACGTCGTCATCCTCGACAATCTGAAAGTGCACTATAGCGCGACAATCTGGGTGAGAACGGCGCGTCAATCAGGATGAGACGAGGCGGCCGAGCGAAGTTATGATTGACGCTGGCCGCGCCATTGGCAAGCGCTTTGATTGACGTTCCGCGTCAATCAGCGTCCGGTTTGTCGGTTTT
>CANJPN010000213.1 GCA_947475855.1 Bradyrhizobiaceae bacterium | reverse complement strand
GCGGCGGCATCCATCACCGGTGAAGTACATGCCGGGATAGGCCGAGAAGTAGGTCTCGATGAAACGCTTGTGATCGCCGAAGACCGTGCGCATCTGGCCGGGCCAGCTGTCGAGGATCACGAGATTGCCTGACGTGGCGCCTTCGAGGAAGTTGCCCTTGTCGTCGACCAGTGCTGGCTTGCAGCCGAAGAATGGTCGCGTCGCGGAGCCCGGCTTCAGCTTGGTTGCGCCGGGCAGCGGCGAGATCAGGATGCCCCCGGTTTCGGTCTGCCACCAGGTATCGACGATCGGGCAGCGGCTGTCGCCGACGACGCGATGATACCACTCCCACGCCTCGGGGTTGATCGGTTCGCCAACGGAACCCAGCAGGCGAAGGGAGGCGCGGCTGGCGCGCTTCACGAAATCGTCGCCGGAGCCCATCAGCGCACGAATTGCTGTCGGCGCGGTGTAGAAGATGTTCACCTTCCACTTGTCGATGACGTGCCAGAAGCGCGACGCGGTCGGATAGTTCGGGATGCCTTCGAACATCAGTGTGGTCGCGCCGTTGGCGAGCGGGCCGTAAACAATATAGCTGTGGCCGGTCACCCAGCCGACGTCGGCGGTGCACCAGTAGATGTCGCCGTCGTGATAGTCGAAGACGTATTGATGCGTCATCGACGCGTAGACGAGATAGCCGCCGGTCGTATGCAGTACGCCCTTTGGTTTGCCGGTCGAACCCGACGTATACAGGATGAACAACGGGTCTTCCGCATTCATCTCCGTGGGTGGGCAGTCGGCTGTCACCTTGACGAGTTCCTCGTGAAGCCAGATGTCGCGGCCGGCTTTCCAGGGTACGGGATTTCCGGTGCGGCGGACGACGAGCACCTTCACTCCGTCGGATTTGAACTTGGCGAGTGCTTCGTCGGTGTTCTTCTTGAGCGGTACGGGGCGGCCGCCGCGCAGGCCCTCATCCGAGGTGATGACGAAGTTCGACTGCGCATCCTCGATCCGGCCGGCAAGGCTGTCGGGCGAGAAGCCGCCGAAGACGATCGAGTGGACCGCGCCGATGCGGGCGCAGGCCAGCATTGCGTAGGCGGACTCGGGGATCATCGGCAGATAGATGGTGACGCAATCGCCCTTCTTGACGCCGTTTGCCTTCAGGACATTGGCGAACTTGCAGACGCGTTCGTGGAGCTGGCGGTAGGTGATCTTTTCGTCCTGGGTCGGGTCATCGCCCTCCCAGATGATGGCGACCTGATCGCCGCGCTTGGCGAGATGGCGGTCGATGCAGTTTGCGCTGACGTTCAGCGTGCCGTCTTCGTACCACTTGATCGACACATCCGGCGGGCCATAGGTCGTATTCTTTACCTTGGTGTACGGCTTGATCCAATCGAGCCGCTTGCCGTGCTCGCCCCAGAATCCAGCGGGGTCGTCGATCGAGTGCTTGTACATGGCTTTGTACTTGGCATCGTCGGCATAGGCGCGAGCGGACCACTCCGGTGGGACGGCGTAAATCTTGTCGGTCATGGGGGCTCCTCCGAGTATTAGGCGATTGTTCATCGTTGCGGCGCTTGCGTCGTGCCGTGTTTTCGGCGCCGACATGCAGACTGCGCCAATGAGAGATTATTCTGCCCGGCGCTACTATTGGCGGTTGATGACTACCGTTTTAGTGGCCTCGCCGAGGCGGCAGCAACCGCGTCGTTGGTCGTACTCAGATAGTCAACGGCGCCCGGAATTGATCTGGCGCAATTGCCGAGGTCTAGCGGTGGTAGGACGTGACAAGTACCCAGCCATTGCCGTCGGGGTCCCGGAACGTTGCAAACCGACCCCATGCGGCTTCCTGCACTGGTGTGATGTCGAGGCCATTGGCCTTCAACTTCTCCTGGGCGCGGTCGATGTCGCTGGTATCGAGCACAAGCCCTTGGAGGCTTCCGGGAGGCATTGCGTCGAACCATGTCACCAACGATATCCCGGCCAGGCCAGAAGGCGGTTTCATCTGGATCCAGCGGCGCGCAGGGCTGGCTTCCATGTCGGCCTCGCGCACGACCTGGAAGCCGAGGACGTCACGGTAGAAAGCTTTGGCCCGTTCTTGGTCTGAAACGGGGACCGAGATGATCGACAACTGCATCATGGCACTTGCTCCTTCCCGACGAGTTCGACAGGCGAATGAACTACCGGAGGATCAGTAAAGGAGGCCGCCGCCTCCTTCATCTGACTCCCCAATAGCCGATGACGGCGCCTTCGATCAGCAGGACGCCGAGCCAATAGCCCGAATCGATGATCGTTAGGGAGCCCTTGGCGCCTTGATAAGCATGGTTGGTGGCGATGGTGGTGGCGACAAAGCCGATCCAGCACATAAGGCCGGAAATCAGGCCGGTCGTCAGGGTTATCCGTCCCGCACCGAAGTGGCCGATGATGCCGGCTAGCACCCAGGCCATCACCAACACGGCGATCCCAGTGACGACCATCGGTACGGCCATGCCGGTCTTCTGGATTTCCTCCTTGGACTTGCCGATTGCGGAAAGCCAGGCGTTCGAAAGGACGCCATAGTAAACGCCGCCGAACAGGAAGCCGGCAACGGCCGCCGCGAAGATCGCTGCGTAATTCACGCCTGCAAATGCCATGTCATCTGCCTCCCAAATCTAATCGAGCGCTTATTGCACTCGGGCGTCAGGCAGAGGTCAAGCGGCTTTCCAGACCGCAGTCAGCTTGATCTCGCTGTCCTCCAGCTCCCGCGTGACGGGCACCCGGTATTCTGTGAGTTTTTCGAACCGGTCGCGCGGAAAATAGCTGCGCTGTGGATCGCCGATGAGTACCAGAGGCGCGCGGTCGCGCGCGGCGGCAATGAATGCCAGCACGTGTTCGGCCAGCGCGCGCTCGTAGAACAGGTCGCCGACGATGACGACATCGAAGGCTGGCGGGGCGGCTGCAAGCAGATCATCCGAGGTGGTTCTGATCGTGACTCCGTTGGCCGTCGCGTTGATCATGGCGGCAGTCAGCGACACGAGGTCGATGTCGGCTGCGAGGACATCGGTCGCACCGGCCTTTGCCGCGGCAATGGAGGCGAGGCCCGAGCCTGCGCCCAGATCGAGGACGGTCCGGTTTGCGACGAGCGCAGGGTTGTCAAGGATATAGCGGGAGACGGCTTGGCCGCCGGCCCACGCGAATGCCCAATACGGTGGAGGCACGTTCATTTCGCCCAGCTCGTCCTCGGTCTTGCGCCAGATGGGGAGCGATTCCTCGGCCAAGTGCAGAACGATTTCCGGAACGAGCGGAGGTGCCAGAAGCCTTGTGTTTTCGCGGATGAAGACGGGCCAGTCGTGTGTCGTGGAGGTCATTTCCTGGGTGTCATTGTGACAGGCATTCAGTTTTCGCCCCTGTTCCTTGCACCTTCCCAGTCAGTGCGACAGGTGGCGAACGAAAGGGGATGGCCGATAACTTCAGCCGAGAAGCCAGACGCGGGTCGTTTCGATGTAGCCGATTTCCAGTTCCGGGGTGAGTGGCGCGCGATATTCGGCGAGCAGGGACATCGGTGCGGTGGGCCGTTTGGTCGTCGTTCGGTCGCCGAAATAGACGGTGACGCCGCGCCGGCGGGCGCGATCAAGGAACGCATCGACGCGGGTGACGAGCTCAGGGAGGTAGAACACGTCGCCGATCAGGACTACGTCGATGTCGGGATCGTCGCCGAGGAGGTCGTCGGATGAAACTTCGAGGACCAGATGGTTCAACTCGGCATTGAGGGTCGCTGCAGCGCAGGACACGAGGTCGGTGTCGTTGGCGATCGATCGCTTTGCGCCGGCTTTCACTGCCGCGAGTGCCTCGATGGCGGAACCTGCGCCGATGTCCAGCACACGCTTGCCGGCGACCGTATGAGGGTTGTCGAGGATGTAGCGGGCGAGGCCCTGGCCGCCGCCCCACGCGAACGCCCAGAATGGGATGTCGCCGCAGAGTTCGTGGGCGTCCTGGTGGATGTCGAAGGGCTGCTTTGCGAGATAGAGTTCGATTTCCGGAACGAGCTCCGGGCGCATGGGTTCGGCGTGCTCGAGGACAAACGCACGGGCGACGGCTGATGTGATGATCATTTCGCCTTGAGTTTCTTCGGGTCCAGGCCGCCCATGCGGCAGACTTCGACCCACTCGTCTTTGGTGACCGGTTGGACGGAGAGACGCATGGAGGTGACGAGGCTCATTTTGGCGAGTTTTTCGTTTGCTTTGACGTCGACGAGGGTGACGGGCTTGGGTATGTCGCAGACGGCTTCTACGTCTACGGAATCCCAGATCGGATCTTCGCTTGTCGAATCCGGATGGGATAGCTTGCAGACCGAGCAGATGCCGACGATTTCTAGTCCGATGTTGGAATGGTAGAAGAAGCCGAGATCGCCGAGCCGCATGGCGCGCATGTTGTTGCGCGCGAGGTAGTTGCGGACGCCGCTCCACTCCTCTCCCGACGTGCCCTTGGCCTTCAACATTTCCCACGAGAAGACATCGGGTTCGGACTTGAGCAGCCAAAAGCCCGTTGAGACGGGAAGCGGTGCTGGCGGTTTCTTGGCCATGGTCGTCTACTCCGCCAAGATTTCGAGACCCTTGCGCTTGATCAGCGCAAGCAGAGTCAGGGCTGGTCCGCTCGGGCGACGTTCGCCGCGTTCCCACTGGCTGATAAGTCCGGTTGTCACGTTGAGATGACGAGCGAGTACGGCTTGGCTGACGTTTTCACGCTCGCGAAGGGCCTGGATTTGTTTGGGTGTCAACGCGTCGACCTTTGCCAGGCAGAGCGTGTCGAACTTGCGCATGGTGGTTTTGTCCATGACGCCAGCTTTATGAGCATCGGTGGCTGCTGCGCGTACAACCTGGGCGATCCTACTCTTGTGCTTGGTCGCCATCGCGTTTCACCTCGATCCAGGCGCCGGCCTTGACCAGCTTGCCAACCTGCTTAGCGTCGTAGTTCAAAAATTCCGCTGCCAACATGCGGAACATTCCAAGGTCATCATCGTCAATGTTGTCCCGGTCGCTCTTGGCAAAGCCGTCGACGAACAGGGCTCGGGATTCGGTGCGGTACAGAACGATGGTGCGGAATCCACCGGACCGTCCCTGCCCTGACCGTGGTACTCGCTGTTTGATGACGCCGCCACCGAGATCGGCGTCGATCAAGCCTTGCTCTGCCCGGGAAACCGCCTCACGCAGCGCTTCATCGTCGATCCGTTGTCGTCGAGCAAATCGTGCGAAGCCCTTCGTCTTGAATATCTACACGAACCGCCCCTGGCTTCAGATCTATATAACACAAAGTGTTATAAATCAAGCTGCCGTCGCCGGATGGCGAGGGGCGGGCATTTTCTTGGCCATGTCAGCCGCCTTTCTTCGCGGGCATCGTGACGCCGAGCTTGGCCGAGAGCTTTTCAAGATCGGCCCAAGTGCCCGGCGAGATCGCGACGCCCTGTTTCAGCGATTGGGCGTAGGCGCGATTGCCGCGCTCGCCGGGCAGCATCAGCTCGTCGAAGCCGGGGCGGCGCGGGAGTTGCTTGATCGCGGCGGCAAGTTCCTCGGCGTCCTTCTCGAAGTCGGCGACGGGGCGGAACTGGGCGACATCCATCACGATGATGATGGCGTTGTGGGAGTGCCAGATCTTGCCTCCGGGGGCGATCATGCCTGCGAGAAGCGGCGTACCGGCCATCAGTCCTGCCAGGCACTCCAACATCAGCGCGAGGCCGGAGCCTTTCGCCCCGCCCAGCGGCATCGGCAAGTTGGCTTTGGCCGGATCGGTGGTGGGATTGCCGTCGTCGTCGAGGGCGACGCCTTCGGGCAGTGTCTCACCGCGCTCCTTGGCCTGCGCGAGGCGGCCGATCCCGAGGATGGCAGTCGACATGTCGAGCGCGATCGGTCCGTTCCTGCCACCGGGGACGGCGATCGCGAGGGGGCTCGTCGAGAGGCTCGGCTTCGTCGCGCCGTGATAGGCCATGTTGGCGCTGCCGGCACTGGCAACGATGGCCGCGAAGCCGCGCTCGGCCGCCCAATTCGTGAAGTAGCCGATGGCGCCAGTGTGCGTGGTGTGGCTGACGATGGCGTAGCAGACGCCGGCGCGCTTGGCCTGTTCGCAGGCGGCTTTCATCGCGCGCATCATCGCGACGGCGCCGAAGGCCTTGTTGGCTTCGAACACGAGGGCTGCGGGGAGCTGCAGGCGGGGCTCGATCCTGGCCTTCGGATCGATGTCGCCCTTGTCGATGATCGCCATGTAGCGGGGCAGGCGGAATACGCCGTGCGAGCCGACATCGCGCATGTCGGCCCAGACGAGTGCGCCGGCGACCGCGTCCGCATCCTCCGCATTCATGCCGCGCTTCATCAGGATCTCGACGGCGAAGCGGGTCAGATCCGCGCGGTCGGTGACGATGTTGGATTTGGTCATTTAGGTTCCGTTGCAAGCGCACAAGCGCGATTGGTAATTGCCATCTCAGGCGCGCGAGGCATGGCTACCATACTCGATCATGCCGATGCCGGTGGCCCAAGGTTTGACCGGTTCATATGCGATAACGCGCGGATTCGCGGCTGCGCCCATGATGCCGGCAAGGCAGATCCAGGCGAGCAGCTCGAGGGTGCCGGCCCCTGCTGCGAGAAGTTCAGCGTCGGAATAGGAGGCTAGTTCGGCCAAGCTCGGGTGCGTCATCCGGGCCATGAATTTGGCATCGAACGCGGTGTCGATAACGCCGTGGTTGATTTCGCCGGGATCGTGGCTGAGGCCGCCGGTGGCGACGATGGCTATGCGCTCCGGGGCGTGGTCCAGCGCGGCGCGTAGCGCGCGGCCAAGCTCGAGGCAACGTTTCGGCGACGGGCGAGGCGGGCACAGCGTGTTGAAGTATATCGGCACGATGCTGCACGGCGTTGGAGGCGAGGGCATGAGAAACGACAGCGGCACCATGGTGCCGTGGTCGAATTTCAGTTCGTGCGAGTGTGACGGTTCGAAGCCATGCGCGTAGCAGTGCTCGAGGAGGCGCGTGGCGAGCGCGGGATTGCCTGGAAGTTGCCGCTTCTCGATGCGCAGCCACGGTTCCACAGGGCCTTCGAAGATTTCGCCGCGGCCAATGCAAAAGGCGCTGGCATGGTCGAGGAAGAAGTTGGCCCAGTGTTCGGAGGTGAGCACCAAGATCGTGTCTGGCTTCGCGGCGGCCAGTCCGCGTGCGAGCTCGCCAAATGCGCCACCGATGACGGCGGACTGTTCCTTCGGGGCGGCTTCTGCCCAGGCGGTGATGCCCGGGGCATGGCTGGCAGCACAGGCGTAGACGATGGGCATGGCGTGGCTTTTCCGGCGCTTTTAATGCTGAAGGTCAGCTTCGGATGGCGGCGAGGTATTCCGGTTCCGGCATCTTATGCAGCAGAGAGAAGGGGCGAAGGATCAGGCCGTGAACGCCGAGCTTGTAAAGGGTCGCGACATCGCGCGTCATGACCGCGCGTGCTTCTTCCTCGGTCAGCGCGTAGCCGGCGGTGAAGGCGGCGGCATCAGTGAAGAATTGCTCCCGGCGCGTGGGGTCGCGGTTCACGTCACGGATCATCTTGTTGAGGGCATAGGCTGACATGGTCGAATTTCCGTCCGAGGTGATCCGCTGGCTATAGCTGTGGCGGTGGCGGCGGCGCAATAGACCTGCGTGCAGGGCCTCGTGGCGATCCTGGCTGGACCACGGATGGCACGTCGGCATAGGCTCGCAGCCGTTTCGTGGTCTGGGAGGACGGACATGGTGGATTTCGGCTGGTCGCTGCGGCGCGTGGCTTGGATCAGCGTCGCTTTCGCAGCGGGCTGCGCGGCGACAGCGGCAAGCGCGCAGGCGCAGGATCCCGCGACTTTCTACAAGGGCCGCACCGTACAGGCGGTCGTCGGATATCCGCCGGGCTCGACTTTCGAGCTCTATATGCGCGTCTATATCCGGCATGTCGGGAAGCACATTCCAGGCAATCCGACGGTCATCGTCCAGCACATGCCCGGTGCGGGCTCGCTCACCGCGACAAGCTATCTCGCGGGGGTGGCGGCCAAGGATGGTTCTGTGTTCGGGATGCCGAACCCAGTCAATACGATCGAGCCGCTGCTCGATCCACAGCGGACGAAGTTCGATCCGCGACAGTTCGCCTGGATCGGCAATCTCAATGCCGAGATTTCGACGTGCAGTTTCTGGGCGAGGGATCTCAAGACGCTCGACGATATGAAGAAGCGCGAGGTCACTGTGGGATCAACGGGGCCGGCTTCCGGATCGACGATCGATGCCGTCGTCCTTGGGCAATTGCTGGGGCTCAAGATAAAGGTCGTCACGGGCTATCGCGTGTTGACGGACATCAAGCTCGCATCGGAGCGGGGCGAGGTCGATGGATTTTGCGGGTTGCTCGTATCGGCGCTGAAGACCGACTATGCCGCGGAATGGAAGTCCGCGCGGATTTCGGTGCCGGTCCAGATGGGGTTATCGAAGCATGCCGACATCGCCGATGTGCCGAATGCATTCGATCTCGTGGAGAAAGAAGAAGACAAGCAGTTGTTCCGGCTGATCTTCGGCCCGTGGGCTTATGGCCGGCCGCTTTTTGCGCCGCCTGGAACTCCGGCCGATCGGCTCGCGGTGCTGCGCGCTGCATTCAAGGCGACGCTGGCCGATCCGGAGTTCATCGCCGAAGCGCAGAAGCTCAATCTTGAAATCACGCCGATGGACGGCGAGAAGATCGTGCCGCTCATCGAAAGCATTTTCAAAACGCCTGAACCTGTGCTTGTTCGGGCGCGTGCTCTGCTGGGTGTGGACAAGCGATAGCGATCGCACCATGCCGGCACAAGTCAGGGAGGAATGGAATGCGATTTGGCGTAGGGCGTTCGGCTCTTCGGTTTGCCTTCTTTGCTGCTTTCGGATTTGCCATGGGGACTGCGGCGCAAGCGCAGACCGGCGCCAAAGCATGGCCGGAAAGGACCGTGCGGTTGATTCTGCCGTTCGGGCCGTCGTCGGGCGCTGATATCGCGGCGCGTCTGCTGAGCGACAAGCTGCAGGTGATCTGGAAACAACCCGTCGTTATCGAAGGGAAGCCTGGCGGCGACGGGCTTCTTTCAATCGGTACCGTGGTCAACGCAAAAGACGATCACATTCTGTTCTTCGGGCCGACAAGCGCCTACGTCGTCCACCCCTACGTGCACGAGAACCTGCCCTATGATCCGGAGCGCGATCTGACGCCGATCGCAGGCGTCGCCAAGGTGCAGATATCGATCGGGGTGCCGTCGAGCATCGGCGTTTCGACAATGAAGGATTTCGTTGCGTACGCCAAAGCCAATGCCGGCAAGGTCAGCTATGGCGTGGCGCCAGGTTTCTCGGAATTCGTGTGGAACGGTTTCCTGCGCGAGAGCGGCCTGGAACTCGGCAAGGTGCCTTATCGCGATATCACGACGTCGCCGACGGATCTGGGCGAGAACCGCATTCAGCTTGTGATGATGTCGTATGCGGCGATGCGGGCAACGGCAGAAGGTGGCCGGATCAAAGTGTTGGCGATGAACGACACGAAGCGGTCGAGCATTGCGCCGGACATTCCGTCGATCGTGGAGGCGGGATTTCCCTCGCTCGTCGCCAGTCCTGTGCTCGGGATGGTCGGGCCGCGAGACATG
>CANJPN010000212.1 GCA_947475855.1 Bradyrhizobiaceae bacterium | reverse complement strand
GGGAAAGCGCGCGAGAATGGCAGCGATCTGCGGTGGCTTCGTTTCGCGGCCGGGCCTTGCGATATCGAGCAGCGTTCGATCCTTGAGGCGCATGTGCTTCAACGCCAACGTGGACAGCGGAAAGCCGGCCGACTGTAGAAACTCGAGCAGTGGCTCAGCCAGATGCCATGGGCTCGACGACACAAAATGGAAAGCCGAGCCTTGATTTGCGAGACGCCGATACACCTGGGCCATATCAGCCACCGGCTCGAATGGCTTGTAGAACGTCGTCTCCCACATGCGGCGTGACTCGCGAACGTGAGTGACCTTAACGGTATCGTCGATGTCGGATATCACGGAGGCTCCCCCTCTGCCGATCAACTCGACGCTCGTCTCCTGCTGCCGACGCGCATCGCCTGGGGCAAAGATCACGCGCGCCGTGAGACGGGCACCGTCGCGCGCCGCCTGTGAGACGGGTAGAAGCACTGCGCCTCGGGCATGACCGTTGGCGGCGGTAGGGCCGAGCGTGGCACGAACCCCTGCAACCTCCACCACGACAGTGCGGCCGCGCTTGTTATCGGCCAGGAGAAGATTGATGCGCGGATCGAAGTAGCGGCGGTTGGTGGTGGTGACCTCCAACCCATATCGCAGCTTCAAGAGGCGCGCGATCGCCGTGCGCCGGAACCGGCTGTGCTGGCGCAAATAAACCCACGCATGCAGCGGCACCACCCAATGGGTACCGTCATCGTGGAGGTGGGCCGCGGCTGGCATCAGCACCACGGTCTCGTCAGGCCTGACAGTCGAATGTTCGGCGGCGGACAATGGCAGCAATCCGAGCAGAAGCCAGAGAAGGGCAGTAAGCTTGGCGCGGAACACGCGAGCCAGGAACCCGTTCGACAAGCGTCCCCGATACGCGCCCGGCCCCCTCATGGTTTTCTCGCTCTGACAGAATGCACCGCACAACGCAAGCTGTCCCGGACCACAGTGCACCAAACGCATCGCGCCGGGATGGGCCCCCTTGGCGCTGCATGGTTTTCCCGCGTAATAACAGGGGTCGGATCGACGCGGCTCCACACAGGCACGGCTCCATGTCTACATTGCTGATCACGCATTCCTGCTTCGTCAATCATGACACAGGGCCGGGACATCCCGAGCGGCCCGACCGCATGCGTGCGGTGACGAAGGCACTCGAGCGCAAGGAGTTCACGATGCTCCTGCGGGAAGAGGCCCCGATGCGCGACGATGTCGAGACCCAGATCGCGCTCGCTCATCCACAAGAGTTGATCGACGCCCTGAAAGAGGCGCGACCGGGGCCGGGACGGTCGATCCACGTCGATGGAGATACCGTGATGTCGGAAGGCAGCTGGGAGGCGGCGCTGCGCGCGGTCGGCGCCGGGCTGCGTGCCGTCGATGTCGTGATGGACAAGAAATCAGGGGTCAGAAACGTTTTCTGCCAGGTGAGGCCGCCGGGGCACCACGCGGAAATGCGGCGGCCGATGGGGTTCTGCCTTTTCAACAGCATAGCGATCGCAGGACTCTATGCGCGCGCAAAGCATGGTGCAGAGCGCATCGCGGTGGTGGACTTCGACGTCCATCATGGCAATGGAACGCAGGATATTTTCTGGTCGGACAAGGATATGCTCTACGCCTCGACGCATCAAATGCCGCTTTATCCGGGCACCGGTGCGGTATCAGAGCGCGGCGCCGGCAACATCTGGAACGCTCCGCTCCGGCCCAACGACGGCGGCGAACAGTTCCGCGACGCATTCGAATCGCGCATCCTTCCTGCGCTTCATAATTTCGCGCCCGATCTCCTGCTTATTTCAGCCGGTTTCGATGCGCACGCCGACGATCCGCTTGCGAGCCTGCGATTGCAGGAGCCGGATTTCGGGTGGGCGACGGAAGCGCTCATGAAGATCGCCGAGCAGCACGCCGGGGGACGGCTGGTCTCCATGCTCGAAGGCGGGTACGACCTCAATGCGCTCGCACGGTCCGCTGCGGTTCACGTGACGAAGCTGATGGGAGCTTAGTGCATAGTGCGGCGCACTCGATGCAAAAGTGCGGCGCACTGACGCCGGACCGCAGCATTTTTTCTTGTTCGGCGCTGCGGCCAGTGGCCGGATCGAACCGAACGTGGTCTCGGCCCTGCCGGCCGGAAAATCGCCAAGTGAATTCTAGTGTGGGATGCCGATCATGACGATGACACCTCCGAGCGCGCCGCGGGCCGGCGCGAAGCACGCCGATATCAAGGAGATGAGCTTCGAGCGATCGCTGAAGGAGCTCGAGACGATCGTGGCGCGTCTCGAGCGAGGCGACGTCGAGCTCGAGGAATCGATTGCGATCTACGAGCGCGGCGCGGCGCTCCGGGAGCACTGCGACCGCCTCTTGAAACAGGCGGAAGCCAAGGTCGAGAAGTTGACGTTCTCATCCGATGGCCAGCCCAAGGGCACCGAGCCGCTCGATCCGCAAGGGTGAGTTCCAACCAGCGTGATGTGGATGGCCCGCCTGCGCGGGCCATGACGGCGTAAGGGAGGAAAGCGCGGAACAGAGAGATTGTTCGCGCGCGCTACTCGACCTCACCCCCCGCCGATCATCTTCAGGACTTGTGCGTGGATCGGTCGGCCGGCGCGGCCCATCTCGTCAAGAATGTTGAAGTGATAGAAGCCCGGCGCTGCGATCTCTGCGACTTGGGCACCGCGTGCTTTCCAGGCAACCGTCAGCTCGGTCGTATTACGCAGGAACTCGTTGCCTTCCGCACTCCCGACCGTCGTTGCGACGCGAACGTGAGCCAATGGCGCCAGGCCAACGGGCGATAACGGTGCGACATCCGCCGGCGTGATCTTCAGATCCTGATTGACCTTCACGAGACGCAGCGGCTCGAGATCGTAAAGTCCGCTGACGCACGTCGCGCTCTTCACGAGATCACGGGGACCGCCGAACGCCGTGAAATCCGTTGCAGCCATCATCGCGGTGAGATGGCCACCTGCAGAATGACCGCCCGTATGGATGCGAGCGCCATCGAAGCCCAGGTTGGCCGCCTCGTTCGACAGGTACAAAAGTGCGCGCCGGACAGAACCGACGATGTCACCAATGCGCACTTCCGGGCACAGGGGATAGCCGATGGTGGCGAAGGCGACACCTGCGCGCGTGAACGCGGGCGCCATCCAAGCGAACTCGTTCTTGGATCGCTGCCGCCAATAGCCCCCATGTATGAAGGCCAGCAGCGGCGCGTTCGCAGACGAGGCCGGGAAGTAGTCGATCTTCTCGCGGGCGTGGACGCCGTAAGCGAGATCCAAACGGGATGGCGAGGTTGCCCTCACCTGGGCTGACTCGGCGTCGATCTTGGCTGAACGCGCATCTCGAATGGCGGTCAGCTCGGGATTGCGGGAGTTCCCGTCGTACTCGAGTTCGAGCGCCGCCTGATCGTAGTGCCGAAATACCTTCATGACGCTCTCCTCTTCGCCAATCGAGGTAGAACCTAGCGAAACACGATTGTCGGCGCCACTCGGGTCACGACTTCATCGGTATCAGCTCCACATGCCCTTGCCTCATGTAGAGCCAGCAAGCTGCGATCAGCACCGTCGCAATCATGGGGAGCGCGAGCAGATTGACGTAGCTCCATCCGGCCCAGGCGAGAATGACTCCAGCGAGGCCCGCCGTAATCGCCGTGGTGGTGAATTCCAGAAGGTCATGGGCTGCCTGTGTCTTGGCACGCTCGGAGGGCCGATAGACCGTTGTCAGCAGCGTGCTGCCACCGATGAAGCAGAAGTTCCAACCGATGCCGACGAGAACGTTGGCCAGCAGGAAGTGCTGGAAGGAGATGCCCGACATCGCCACGAGCACGCAGCCGATCAGGATCGCGGCGCCGATACCGATGATCGTCAGAACGCCGTAGCGCACGATCAGGTGGCCGGTAAACAGCGCTGGCGCGAACATCGAGATGGAGTGGAACTGAATGACGGTCGCGCCCTCCTCGAACGTGAAGCCGCAGCCCATCATCGCGAGCGGCGTCGCGGACATAAGCGTCGTCATCACGCCGTAGCCCATCATCGAGGACAGCACGGCGACGATGAAGGCGGGTTGCTTCATGATCTCGAGCATCGGACGCGCCGGCACGTCGGAAACGTGCTTCACCGGCTTGGGGATATCCAGGAAAGCCAGCAAGCCCAAATTCAAGATGCACACGACGCCGAACATCACGTACACGCCGGCGAATGTGACCGGGGCTAACAGATCCTTCGCCCATTTTGCGGATTCGGCGCCAAGCAGACCCGAGAGTATGCCGCCGAATAGCACCAGCGAGATGGCGCGCGCCCGCAACGACGGAGGGGCGGCGTCGGCAGCAGCAAAACGGTAGTACCAGGCAAAGGAGATCGAGATGCCCTGGAGATAGGCGGTCAGGCACAGCATCCAGAAACTCTGTTGGAATACCGCCGTCACACCGACCGCGCCGGCGATGATGCCGATCACAGAGCCCAGCGAGAACCCCGCGCGCCGGCCGATGCGGTCCATCAGCAGCGAGGCGGGAACCGTGCCCGACATCAGGCCCAGATGCGTGAAGACGAGCGGCAAGGTCGCGAGCGCCTTGTCCGGGCCCAACATGGCGAACGCTGCGATCGGAGTCGTCGTAAGCCCCATCGTCTGGAGCGTGTTGGACAGCGCCTGCGCCAGCGCGAGCAGGGGCACATTGCGATTGATGAAGATTCGGGTGAACAGCGTCGGATCTTGAGGACGCGGCAGTTCCCTGGTCGGATCGTTGTCTTGCATGACCGCCTTGGTCTCCCCTCGCAGCGGGAATGCGCGGGGAACGCAGCCTGCCAGCCTTCAGAATGCTTCTGCCCGCGCGGCGTCATCGCCGGCGGGTTCGCATTCTAGAGCAGTATTCGATCATACGCGATCGCCCGGGGCGATCGAATGATCGGATGAAACTGCTCTAATCTGTAGCATCTAGAGCATCTTTATCCGACCAGCGAATCGCGAAAGAGATTCCGTCTGGTCGGATGATGCTCTAGTTGTTCGGCCGCACGCACTCCACCTCGGCGTTGCGCGCTATGCGATAGTCGCAGCGTCGCACGTCCGAACGGTATGGGTCGGCCCAACCCGCGTCACGGCTGCGATTGGAGCGCGGCGGCGCGGCGGGGAACCGAGAGCCCGATCCGCTGGTCTCCCGTTAGTAGGCCGTTTGCAGCTTCTGCCACAAGCTTGTTGGCGCGCGCGTTCCAATGCCAGTCGTAGGCATACTCGAAGCGCTGGCGGTTCTGGCGCCAGTCACGTTCGAACGTCTCCTGAAGATCGAGGAAGGGCAGGTTCAATTCGCGGGCAACGTCGGCGGCGATGCGGTTCAGCATGCCGACCTCGTAGTTCGACGCCGGCTTGCCCGCGTAGACTGCCTCGCGCACGCCGTCCATGACGAAGGCGAGGCGGAAGCCGTGCTCGATCGCGAGCTTCTTCATCTCGGACATCACGTAGCGGGTGTAAAAGCGGTTCGCCTGATGGTCGCCGATCTTGCGGATGTCGACGGCCGAGGAAATGTTTTCAGGCGACCATTGCTCGTCGCCGCCCCAGAAATAGCGGCTGATGAAGCCCTTCGCATGCAGGTAGAAATTGGTCTTGTAATAGAGATAGCGAAACGTGCGGTAGCCACGCAGGCTGTCGGCCACGCCGTACTGGAACTCGCCGGGCGGCACCTCGACGACGCTGCCGTCTTCATCTCGCTTGAGCTTCATGAAGCTAGAGGCGTAGCGGGTCTTGAGGAACCGATAGCTCTCGTCGAAGTCGTTGTGGATCAGTGGGACGAGCACGACGTCGGGCTTGTAGGCCAGAACCTCGCGGCGAAGCACGTGCAGGTACTGGCTGAGAGGAGCGCCGTCCATGCCGAAGCGGAGCACCTCGACGTCGGCGCCGCGTGCCTTCAGGTCGCGTTCCATCAGATCGGGGAAGCCCTCGCCGACGTCGACGATGGCGCCATGCACGTAGCTGTCGCCGATTACGGCGATGCGGCGTTTACCCGGCGAGGTGGCTGTCCGATATTCGGGCTTCGTGGAGTTCCAGCCGTCGGCATTGATGGTGACGAGCGAGGTTCGGCCGTCGGGATGGCGGAACGTCGCACGCGTGTTCGGCATGTACCGCACGACGCCCTTGATGGTGACGTTCTCGACGAGGTCGTCAGGCGGAAGGATGAACCGAAATACGACGTGCTCGAGCACTGCGAGGGTCAGGAACAACGACAGGCCCAGCAGGGCGAGGTTGCCAAGCCAGGACTTGAGCCTAGACGACATGCATTGATGCTCCAAATCGACACGAGGGGGCGCGGATGGCCCCATTCCGTACGCTGCCGGAGCAACCGGCATGCCAGACGCGAAGCGGCCCACCCCTGGAGGGGCAGGCCGCTGTTCAGTGTTGTTTTCAGTGTTGTTTCGGCGCTCGCTCCGGGTCGCGTTCGCGCGCCCACAGCGCGGTTAGTCCACGCGCCAAGCCATCCAATCGGCGATGGAAGCGACGAGCCGCGGACGGTTCGGGTTCAGAACGGGATCTCGTCATCCAGCTTCTTATCGAAGCTCTTGGGGGCGCCGCTTCCGCCACCTGAACGTGCCGCTGGGGCAGGCGCTCGGCCCTTGCCGCCGCCGTAGCCGCCTTCCGAGCCTCCGTCGAAGCCGCCACCACCACCAGAGCCATAATCGGCCTGGCCGTCTTCGGCCATTCCGCCCATGCCTGCTCCGGCCCCCGCGCCGCGCGTGTCGAGCATGGTTAGCACGCCGTTGAAGCCCTGCAGGACCACCTCGGTCGAATAGCGGTCCTGGCCGGTCTGATCCTGCCATTTACGCGTCTGGAGCTGGCCTTCGATGTAAAGCTTGGAGCCCTTGCGGACGTACTGCTCCACCACTTTGGCGAGCGCGTCGTTGAACACGACCACGGCATGCCACTCGGTCTTTTCCTTGCGCTCACCCGAGGCCTTGTCGCGCCAACTCTCGCTGGTCGCCACACGGAGATTGGCGAACTTGCGCCCGTCCTGCGTGGTCCGGATTTCCGGATCCTTGCCGACGTTTCCGACCAGAATGACTTTGTTGACTGATCCGGCCATATCGCTTGCTCCTGTTCATGGCTAAAATCGCGCATCCGCGCCTGCGGCCAGTGCGATTTCCGACTCGCGTTGCATCAACCTTTAGCTTGCAACGCGAACTGCCGCCGGGCCGATCTATCGTTGTCCACGGTTTCATGGACGTGTTCGGCTCCGGTGGATCTCATGCGGTATGGCGACTGATGATCGACCGCATCATGTTCTTGTATTGTTCTATAGCAAGATGGTTGCGCCGGCAAGAGCTATGGCAGCCGCGGCAGAGCACCAATCCGGATTTCAGGCACCTTCGACGGCAACGAGGCTGCCGTTCGTTGCGGCAAGGCGCATGTCAAGCAGAGGCTTGTAGTCTGCAGAGCGATACCACGCATCGAGTGTGACCATGTCGGGGAACTCGATGACTACCAGCCGTTTTGGGTTCCAGCCACCCTCGTACGGCTTTACCGTGCCCCCGCGGACCACGAACCGCCCTCCGAACTTCTCGACAGTAGCTCCGACGCCCTTCTTGTATTCTTCGTAGGAAGCGGCGTCTTTCACCTCGATGTCGGCGATAACGTAGGCGGCCATGGCCCTATCCTCCTGTCGGTGACGACTACTTGCCGATGGCCAGATCCACGGTCGTCGAGAGGCGTTGCATCAAACGCGGAGACATATTTGCGGCGGCCGGGCAGTCGCGGGTACGCAGGCGGTCGTAGATCGCAGGCAAGTTGCCACGGAACATGGCTCCTTGAGCGCGCTGCGCGACACCGGTCGCAATGGCGCCATTGCTGTAGCGAGACTTGCACATCAAGTTCATCAGGTGCTCGGTGAGATCCTTGGTGTAGGATTCCTGCTGGGCGGTCTGCGTCATGGTTGCGTAAGACTGCCAGATCTGGCGCTCCGGCGTGTTGCCCCAGCGACCGCTCTCGGCGTTGTTGAACAGCGGGTCGACCGCTTCCAGCACCTGGCGCTTGACGCGCTCCCCCTCGATCTTCTCGGTCCAACCGCGGATGATCTTGGCTTCTTCTGCGTCGACGGGCCGCACCACGATGCCCGACAGATCGGCGAGCGCCAAGCTCTCGCGCAGTGGCGGCGTCGTCTGCCAAACCGTCACGCTTCGCAGATCGGCCGCGCGCACCCGGGCGCCGGAAAGATCCGAACGCTGCAGGCTCGCATACTGCAGATCGGCAGCTTCCAGATCGGCGTCGCGCAGGATCGCGCCCTCCAGATGAGCATGGGAAAGGATCGCGCCCTGCAACGACGCGCTAGACAGGTCGGCGCCATGCATCAAGGCACCGAAGAGATTCGCCCCCTGCAACTGCGCAACCAACATATTGGCGCCCTGCAATTGCACACCGCCGGTCATATCGGCGCGCTCGAGATGAGCATTGGAGAAATTTGCCCCGGTGGCGATCGCATAGGAAAGATCGGCGCCATCGAGGTTGGCTTCCTCGAACCGGGCGCTGGTGATGTCGATGCCGCCGAGGCGGGCGCCGGTCAGCCGCGTGCGCGTCATGTTGGCAAAGCTCGCCTTGACGCACCGCGCCTTTTCACGGTCCTCGCTCAGGATCAGCTCGGAGACATCGGCACATGCCATCCGCGCCTCCGTCAGATCGACGCCGACAAGGCTCGCACCCTCGAGGTCGGCTCCCGTCAAGTCGGCGCGGCGCAGATCGCTCCTGTCCAGCTTGGCGAACCGCAAGTCGCGGCCGCGCAGCGAGATCGACGTTTCATCAGCCGCGAAAGCCCGCTTGGGCACAAGGTCCTGGTCGGTCACGACGAGATTGCGGTGGAAGCGGCCCCACAGCGTGCCGTCGGCACGCGCGCGAACGAACGGCAGAGCGAACCCCGTGCCGGCGCGCATGCCTTCAACGCGGCGATCGGCCCGTGTCAGAGACTGGGTAATGCGGTCGAGCGCCTCGCCGGGAACTGTCGCGACGAAAAACGAGAAGAACGTAACCGCGAGCAGCACGCCGGTCGTCACCAGGAACGCTATGGGACTTGAGACGGTGGTTCGCCAGAACGCGGAAAAGAACGAAGCCTCGATGCGCACCAGGAAGATACCGATCAGGACGAGCATCGCGATGTCGAGCACGAGGCAGATCCGGTGCGTCCAGGTCACCTCGATGTCGTGGTAGGGCAGGTAGCTCAACTGGATGAAGAGCAAGATCACGACGGGCAGCACGACGAGCGTCAGCCACGACATGCCGTGCAGGAACACACTCATGACGTGACTGCGGTGCGGGCCGGCAACAGCCTGTACGAAAAAGAAATTATGCAGCTCGAGACGCAAGGGATGATTGCGCCGGTCGGTCATTTCGAGGGAACGGACGGCGTAGTCGAACTCCAGCGTCTTGCGCGACAGCAAAACGAGCTGGGCCACGACGCCGATATGAAACAAGACGAGAATGACGGGCGCGAACTGGAAGAACAACGACTGTTGGACCTGCACCTGCATGATCGGCAGGCTGACAGGCGTCTCCAACAACAGGTCCTTGTGGCTGACGCCTGCAACCGCGATGGTGAAGTACGCCATGATGCCGAGGAAGATCAGCCAAGCCGTATTTGCCGTGTCGCT
>CANJPN010000211.1 GCA_947475855.1 Bradyrhizobiaceae bacterium | reverse complement strand
TTTGCTTGGTTGTCGCAAACCCGAGCCATCTGTGATTCGGACCATGACCGCCCCCTCAGGGGCTGTGGACAGCGGGGAAGAAATTTTTTTGGCGCCCCGCCTCGTACACCACGTCCTGGGACGCGCCCCGACGGTTGTCGGTTATCGCGTCACCAATCAGGTGCGAATCGTCCAGCGCCATATCGGACGGCTGGGAGAGACGCTGGACAAAGCAGTTTCACTAGGTGCGAACCAGCTCGGCGGGATCAGTTTCGAGATTTCGAATGGGGAGACACTGCGGGACGATGCGCGGAGACGCGCGATGGAGAATGCGTTACGGCGCGCGCAGCTCTATGCGGCTGCGGCGGGTGGCAGCGTCGGTCGGGTTCTTACAATCTCAGAAGGTGGTGCGATGCCCGGGCCGCGCCCATTCACGAGCGGACGGATGGCGATGGCCAGCCCGGTTCCAATCGAGGCGGGCGAAGAGACGTTGACCGCCTCGGTGCACGTGACTTGGGAGCTCAAGTAGGCAGCTCGTGTTTCAGGCGGGGGGAAGTCCGCCGGGAGGCCTTGCTTTGTAGCGCGGTAGCGACCACCCCCAATAAAGCGAAACTGCGCGCAACGCGAAGCCAGCGGTGAAGCCTGAAACCATCGCCAGGGATCGCGACGCGCCGGTGAGCATCAGCGCGACATAGACGAAGGCTGCGACGAGGGCGGCTGTCACATAGACTTCGCGGCTCAAGATGACCGGTGTTTCGCCTGCCATCACGTCACGAATGATGCCTCCGAAGGTTGCCGTCACGACGCCCATCGCTACGGCGACGGATGCGGCTGCGCCTGCCGCCATGGCACGTTCTGCACCGGTTACGGCGAACAACGCGAGGCCGATCGCGTCCAGCCACAAGAGCCAGCGGAGCCTTGATTGCGGGATGTGGGCCACGAAGAACATCACGCATGCGACTGTGATGCATACGATCAAATATTCCGGGCGCGATACCCAAAATACGGGCAGCAGTCCCAACATCATATCGCGTAACGTGCCGCCGCCAATACCAGTAGCGGTGGCGAGCAAGGCGAAGCCAACCACGTCCATCTGCTTGCGCGACGCTGCGAGGGCGCCGGTGGTCGCAAACACGACAATGCCCAGCCAGTCGAGGGCGGAAGCTATCGATTCGATCATGGGGCCAGTTTAGTTCGGCCCGGCGCTCTCGCACAGTCCGACGGAACGGCTTGTCCGACGGAATGGCTGCGGGGTGGCCGTTCAATGCAAGGGTGCAGCTTTACGATATGCGCGGGTCGCCGACCGTTCTCCCATGTCGCGCTTGGCTTTTCATACTGCCGCCGCCATGGTCATCGAGAAGTCCATCACCTCCCGGGTTTTGCCCGACAAGATGCCGTAAAAGGCTCAAATGAACATCTCGACGCCATTTATCCAAAGGCCGATCGGTACAGCGTTGATGGCGCTAGGGCTGTTTCTGATCGGGCTTGCCGCCTATGCAACCTTGCCGATCGCCAGTCTGCCCAACGTCGAGATTCCGACAATCCGGGTGACTGCAAGCTTGCCAGGGGCTGATCCCGAAACGATGTCGGCAACGATCGCGGCTCCGCTCGAGCGGCGGCTGGGGGAGATCGCCGGCGTCACGGAGATGACCTCGACGAGCCGGCTCGGCAGCACCAGCGTCATCGTACAGTTCGAGCTGAAGCGCGATATCGAGAGCGCGGCGCGCGATGTGCAAGCCGCGATCAACGGCGCCGCAACGGATCTGCCAGGAGATCTGCCGTCGCTGCCGACGTTCCGGAAGATGAATCCGAACGCGATGCCCGTGCTGGTGTTGGCGATGACGTCGCGTACGGTGCGGCCAGCAGCCCTTTACGACGCCGCCGATACCGTCGTGGCGCAGCGTATCATGCAAGTGCGTGGCGTGGCCGACGTCTCGTTGAGCGGCGCAGAGCAGCCTGCAATTCGCGTCCGGCTCAATCCATTGCGGCTTGCCGCCATGGGCATCAGTGCCGAACAGATCCGACAGACGATCGCCAGCGCCAACGCAAACGCGCCGGTCGGCATTCTGGACACGCCGTCGCAGGCCATTGCGATCGCCGTCAACGATCAACTGCGCACCGTAGATGACTACCGACAGCTCGTGTTGCGTGCACCAGGTGGCAACCCGGTACGATTAGGCGATGTCGCGGAGATCGAGGAAAGCACGCGGAATACGCGCTCGACGGCGACGTTCAACGGAGAACCGGCGGTTCTGCTCCAAGTGACGCGCGACGGCCGCGCGAACGTGATCGAGACAGTCGATGCGGTGAAGGCGCTGATTCCGGAGATCAAGCGGTGGCTACCCGAGGGTACTGACTTTCACATCGTCAACGACCGCACGGGCACAATCCGGGCGAGCGTGTCCGAGATGCAAAAGGCGCTGGTGCTTTCGGTGGCACTGGTGATGCTGGTGGTGTTCGCGTTTCTGCGTCGGGTTGCGCCGACCATTGCCGCGGGGATCACGGTGCCTTTGTCGCTGGCGGGAACGCTCGCGTTGATGTGGGTGTTCGGGTTCACTCTCGACAATCTGTCGCTGATGGCATTGGCGGTCTCCGTTGGCTTCATTGTCGACGACGCGATCGTGATGATCGAGAATATCTTCCGCAATCTCGAGGCGGGAGCCACGCCGATGACGGCCGCGATCGAAGGTGCGCGGCAGATCGGTTTCACGATCCTCACCATATCGATTGCGCTCATCGCGGCATTCATTCCGCTGCTGTTCATGGACGGTGTCGCGGGCAGGCTGGTGCGGGCGTTCTCGGTTACCCTGACGTTTGCGATCATCGTGTCGACGATCGTGGCACTATCCGTCACTGCCATGATCGCGGCGCATTTTGTGAAGGCGCCGCCTTCTCCGGACAGGACGATGGCTGACCGTGTCATCGAGGGCGCGCTGGGCGCGATGGTCAACGGCTATCGCCGGAGCCTCGATGTTTCGCTGCGCCACAACGGGTTGATGTTACTCGTCGTGCTGCTGACGATCGTCGTGACGGCGCTGCTCTACGTGCGGATGCCGAAGGGGTTCTTTCCCGAAGACGATACCGGCATGATTTTCGCGTGGCTCGAGGTGTCGCCGGGGACTTCTTACTCCCGGATGGTCGAGATTCAGTCGCGAGCCGGCGTAATCGCACGGGAAGATCCAGCGGTGTCCGGTGTGGGGTTCACGACATTCAGCACGACGGCTGGACAGCTCATCATCAGCCTCAAGCCGCGCACCGAGCGTGGTGGGGTGTCGACGATCGTCGTTGCCGACAGACTTCGGCGATCGATGGAAAAGGTACCAGGGCTTGGCGCTTGGGTCGGTGCGCAACGCGAAGTGCGGGTCGGTGGTCGACAGAGCAATTCCGATTTCCAGTGGACGCTATGGAGCAATGATATCCAGGAGCTCTACGGTGTGGTGCCGCGTGTGGAGGCGGCATTGCGCGCGGTGCCGGGCATTGTCGGGGCTTGGACGGACCGGCAGCAAGGGGGACTGCAGGCCAACGTCCTGATCGACCGCAGTGCGGCGGCTCGCTATGGAGTGAGTGTGGATGATGTGGGAACCGCGCTCAACAACTCGTTCTCACAGCGGCAGGTTTCGATCATGTATGGCGCGCGAAACCAATATCGCGTGGTGCTCGAGGTGGAGCCGCAGTTTCAGCAGGCACCATCGGATCTCGGCAACATCTACGTTACCGCGAAGGGCGGCGCGCAAGTGCCGCTGTCTTCGGTCACGCGTATGCAGCGTGGGCTGGCACCCTTGACGGTGGCGCATCAAGGGCAATTCCCGTCGGTGACGTTCAGCTACAGCGTGCCTCCGGGAATTCCCGCTGATGAAGCGCACCGGCGGGTGGCGACGGCGCTTGCCGCCTTGCGGCTGCCCGATTCCATCCGTGCCAATCAAGCCGGGGATCTCAAGGCTTCCGCGCAACAGGCGAACTCGCAGCCGCTGCTCATTCTGACTGCGATCGTTGCGGTCTATATCGTGCTCGGCGTCCTCTACGAGAGCCTTGTGCATCCGCTGACGATCATCTCGACGCTGCCGTCCGCGGGGCTCGGTGCGCTAATTGCGCTGTGGGCCAACAGCATGGAGCTGTCGATCGTCGCGTTCATTGCGATCATTCTGCTGATAGGCATCGTGATGAAAAACGGGATCATGTTGGTGGACTTCGCATTGAGTGCGGAGCGTACGCGTGGGGTGGCGCCACGAGAAGCGATTTTGGAAGCATGCGTCGTGCGGTTCCGGCCAATCCTGATGACGTCGATGGCGTCGATCCTGGGGTCGGTGCCGCTCGCATTTGGTTCCGGCCCCGGTGCGGAGCTCAGGCGGCCATTGGGCGTTGCGATCATTGGGGGCCTGATCGTGTCGCAGTTCCTTACGCTCTACACTACGCCCGCGATCTACATGCTTCTCGACAAGTTGAGGAAGAAGCGTGGAGCGGGAGCGCCGATGGTCGGGCAACCCGCCGGATAGGCTGCTTCGATAGGCTTTGATCCTTGGAACGACCGGCCAAAAGCGGCGCTGCGGCGCCGTCTTGGAGACAGCGCCGCAGGCACTACTGATAACATTGCAAGCAAGTGCCTTCCGGAGCCGGGATTATTCGCCGGCTGCCAAGGCGAGGCCCATCGGGCGATAGTTCGTTTCGCGATTGCGGGAAGCCGGAGCCTGCACAAGGGTCCAGGCGGAAGCGTCTGCCAACAGCGCCTTTACGACGTAGGCGTTTAGGCGATGGCCGCCACGAACCGAGCGATATGAACCGAGAATGTGATAGCCAGCGAGCGACAGATCGCCCACGGCATCGAGCATCTTGTGACGCACGAACTCGTGGTGATAGCGCAGGCCTTCAGTGTTCAGGATCCGGTCATCGCCAACGGCGACGGTGTTTTCAAGCGAAGCGCCGAGAGCGAGGCCAGCTTTCCAAAGCTTTTCTACGTCGCGCATGAAGCCGAAGGTGCGAGCACGCGACAGCTCGGTGCGGAAAGATTGAGGCGTCAGATCCAGCTCCATCCGCTGGCGGCCGATCAGCGGCGTATCGAAATCGATTTCGACATCCAGGTGGAAACAGCCGTGCGGGGTGAATTCGCCAAGGCTTTCGCCTTCTTCAACGCGGACCGGCTTCAAAACCTTGATGTAGCGGCGGGTCTCGTTCAGTTCGCGAAGCCCGACCTCGTCGATGGCGGCGACGAACTCGGCCGCGCTGCCATCCATAATCGGAACTTCTTTGCTGTCGACTTCGATATAGCAATTGTCGACATTCAGGCCGCGAAGTGCGGAGAGCAGATGCTCAACGGTGCCGATCGAGACACCCGAGTCGTCGCCGAGGACCGTACACAGGGTGAGATTCTTGACGTTGCGAACATCGGCCGGGATATCGGCGATGATGCGACCGCGCTTGCTGACCAGGAACCTCAGACCCGTGTCGGCTTCGGCGGGGTGGAGCACAACCGAGGCCGGGGCCCCGCTATGCACGCCCTTGCCGGCGAGCTCGACTTCGCGTCGAAGTGTAGTCTGACGTGCGGAAATGATAGATCTCGGCATTTGATTGCCGTCCCTTCAGTCCTTACCCCCAGCTGTCACACACCCCACTCTTGCGGTGACAGCTTCCCCGCGTTCCCCTGTTCCAGCTCGCCCCGACCGTTTTTGTTACTGGTGGTCGAAGAGGCAGTGAGCCGAAGCAACGAATCGCAAGGGCACGATAGCCTTTAACCATTGCTGGGGACAAATCACGGTTTCTTACATTCTGTTACCGAATATCCAGAGCTGTATTCATGTCAGGAGTTCGTTGCTTTCTTACTTCCTATCAGCTCCGAAAAAAGTCGGCATTTCATAATCTTCGTCGTCATTTCTGCGATGATCTCTAAGCGGTGGCTGAGGCTTCGCGCGGTCGCCTTGAGCGAGCTGGTCGCGATGTGCAAGCGGGCTGTCTTGAGGCTGTGGATAACGGGGCGCTTCCGTTTGCGTCTGTGGCTGGCGAGATTTGCGGCCAAACAGGCGGGCGAAGAAGCCGGGTCTAGGCGCGGGAGCAAGCTGAGGCGCGGTCTTCGCATACGTGCGAGGCGGTGGCGCCAGGTTCTGAGCCGATGGGCGGGTGTCGCTTGCTTCCGTGTACTGGGCGCTCTTGGCGTGATACTCGCGCTGCCCGACAATTGGGAAATCCTGGACTTCCGGCAGCCGGCGTCCCGGCCGATGGATATCGACAGGAGGCTGAGGATAAAATCCGGGCGGGGCATGGCCTCGCGGATGATGGGTTTGGCCCAGGGAAGCCAGGGGATCCGCGCTAACTTGGGGCGGTGCATCCTGGAACACAGCACCATCGCTGCTCGCCCATGGTGCGGGCTGCTGGCTGTGGCTGCGTCCCGAATATTCGGGAGCATCGTCTTCAGGAGCTTCAAGAGCGTCGGACAGCGCCCGGGCAAAATCATGCTGCGCTGCCGATGGCGGGGTGTTCGGCGGGCTCGACACCTGCTGCTCGTCAAAGACGGGCTGCTGAGATTGGGCCGCCATCTGAGCCGAATGCTCTGTCGGCTGGTGCGCTGGTTGGGGCGAATAAGGTTCGGGATAGGGTTCGATAAAGGGCGGTTGCAAGTCCGATAGCTTCGGCGGGCTGGTCTCGGTTGCTGCCTTTGGGCGTGTCTCCGGGCTGGATTGTGTCGCCCACGCGGCTTCCATTTCGCCCAGCCGTTCCATGCCGGATGCTACGATCGACACGCGAATGCGGTCCCCGATCGTGTCGTCGAAAGTCGCGCCAATGATGATGTTGGCCTCACCGTCGATTTCCTGTCGGACACGTTGCGCGGCCTCGTCAACTTCATACAGTTTCAGGTCGCGGCCACCCGTGATCGACAGCAGCAGCCCTTTGGCGCCACGCAGCGTGATGTCGTCGAGTAGCGGATTCGAAATCGCTTCCTCTGCCGCAATCACTGCGCGTTTGTCGCCGGCGGCTTCGCCAGTGCCCATCATTGCGGTGCCCATGCCGCTCATGATGCTGCGGACGTCGGCGAAATCGAGGTTGATCAGGCCTTCCTTGACGATCAGATCAACGACGCAGGCAATGCCGGAATAAAGCACCTGGTCGGCAAGAATGAACGCCTCGGCGAAGGTCGTGCGCTCGTTGGCGATGCGGAACAGGTTCTGGTTCGGGATCACAATCAGCGTATCGACTTCCGGCTTCAGAGCCAAGATGCCGCTTTCGGCTGCACGCATACGGCGCGTGCCTTCGAAGTGGAAAGGCTTGGTCACGACGCCGACAGTCAGAGCGCCGCATTCGCGAGCTATACGAGCGACTACGGCAGCGGCTCCAGTTCCGGTACCGCCGCCCATTCCAGCGGCGACGAAAACCATGTGAGAGCCGGCCACCTGCGCACGGACTTCTTCGATCGCCTCTTCGGCTGCGGCCTTACCAATTTCGGGCTTGGCGCCAGCCCCGAGGCCTTCGGTCAAAGCCGCCCCGAGCTGAATGCGATGCTCCGCGCCGGAATTCGCCAGTGATTGTGAATCGGTGTTGGCAACGACGAAGTTCACGCCGGTCAGTCCGGACGCGATCATATTGTTGACCGCATTGCTCCCAGCACCGCCGACACCTACTACGGTGATCCGCGGACGGAGATGCGTCAGCTTTGGCAGCTGCAACTTGATCGTCATGCGCCTGTCCTTGAACGCCCTACTTGGTTGATCCGCTTCGGGGGCAAGGGTTCTGCACCCCGGACCCATCAGCGCAAGCAAGCCGCTATTCTCAGAAACTTTCCCGCAACCACTGTTCGATCCGGCCGAAATAGCCTTGTCGAACCTGTGTTTTACGTTCGCGCACCGGAATCAGTAGTGGTGGCGTCGCCGCCGCCAATGCCAATCCTGTGGCACATGAGAACGCTGGACTGGAAACGCTTCCCGGCAACCGGCCGGCAGCCCCATCGAGCCGGGGAGCGGCTGCAATTCTAACTGGTCTGGCCAGATGACCTGCCGCGAACTCTTCAAGCCCGAGCACATCACTGACGCCACCAGTAAGCACGACGCCCGCAGAACGAACGCGGGCTACCCCGCATCCGTCGAGACACTGCCGAATACGCATCAAAAGCCGATACATACTTCCCGCAACGATGCGGGCGACCTCTGCCCTGGTCATTTCAGGCAATCCGTCCGGGCCATCCGCCTCACGGGTCAATGGAACAATTTCGTGTTCATCCGACGCAGTGAGAATGAGGCTACCATACAGCGTCTTGATTCGCTCGGCTTCCGCAAGTGAAACGGCGAGTGCGTGTGCCAGTTCATGCGTCACCTGTTGCCCGCCAATCGGTATCGAAGCAGCGTAGACGAAGTGGCCATCGGCAAAAGACGCAATCGAGGCGACACCTGATCCGATGTCGATGCAAGTCACGCCAGTCCGGCGTTCTGCTTCCGTAGTGACGGCGAGCGCACTCGCAAAGCCTGCGGGTAGAAGGGTCACCGGCTCGACGTGGCAGCTCTCCAACAACAGACACAGATTGCGCAGGGCGTTGGGATCAACTGTTACAGCGTGGTGATTAGCGTAGAGGCGCCGGGCTGCGAGGCCGCGTGGATCACTGACGTCAGGCACGGCGTCCAGCCCAAAAACGATTCGGTTGAGCGACAATAGTGCAGAGCCGTCATGGACGGCGAATGCGCGGGCTCCAGCTTCGAGGCGAGCGATGTCGGCATCGCCTACGATGCCTTCAGTGACGTCGACATGGCCGTCGAACGTACGGGAGTGCGGGTTGCCGCAGGCAATGGCGAGATAAACATTCTCGACATTGACGCCCGACATCTGCTCGGCTTGCGAGATGGCTGTCGAAACAGCCGCCTGTGCCTGCCGCAGATTGACCACTGCGCCCGACGAGATGCCTTGCGAGCGCTGATGGCCGATGCCGAGCAGCCGGAATTTTGGGCCACGCACGCCGGTCGTCGCGTAGCTTTGTTCGAGCTCTCCGATCAGGCAACAGACCTTGTACGAGCCGACATCGAGGACGGAGACGATGTTGCTGTTCTTGGCGCGGCGCCGTCTCGACATGGAGAAAGCGTCGCTCACGGCGCACCCCCGGCTGCAGGTGCAGCGCGTATCGACCGATGAGCACGCGCGACCGTTTCGGAAGTGGCCTTGGCGTCACCTCGCACCACAAGTTGCCCAGCGACGCGCAGGTCGATCGTCTCCAATCCGAGATCGAGCAAGCCGGTCAAAGCCTGGCTTTCCAGCCAAGCCAAGGAGGCGGCAATACCGTCGGGAGGCAGGTGTACAAGTGTTCCATTAGATAGCAACAGCGACCAACGCCGGCCGTCGATCCGCCGCGCTTGGGCAGTGCGACGGTTCAGCTCCTCATGCTGTTCGAGTAGCAGAATGAAGCCCGGTGCGAGAGGCCCCGCAGCGGCGCCTGTTACAACAGGTAGGCCCAGGTCGCTGCCTGGGGGCAACGTCGATAGCTCGCGGCCGTCCATGTCGAGAAGCACGTCGCGTTCTCCATCCCGCCAGACGATCGCGGGGCGACGTTCGGTGATCTCGACGCCAATGCCATCGGGTAGACTGCGATGGATGCCGGCTTTAAGGACCCACGGTAGCCCCTCGACGCGGCGCTTCGCAGCGGCGATGTCGAATGCAAGCTGGGTCGTTCCGGGCAGCAACTCAAGTGCGTCAAGGATATCCGCGCGCTGGGTGTAACGGTTGCCATGGACGTCCAGGCGAGTGAT
>CANJPN010000210.1 GCA_947475855.1 Bradyrhizobiaceae bacterium | reverse complement strand
CCCGACCGTCCGCGCAACGCCGCAAGCTGCCGCGGTCCCCCCCAGCGTACCTCCTGTCGCTTCATCGCTCGACAACGGCCCGGTCGTCGGCCCCGACGTCGCTCCGGCATGGAACATCATGCTAACAGCCAACGAGCCATCCAGGGACACGGCCCGTCCCACCAGCAATCTCGACATATTAGCCGAAGCGGCGGCAACCCCGACCGGTTCTATTACGCTTGGCGCCACTGGCGCCGAAGTAGAACCCAACGAACACCAAGCCCTCCCGGCCAGACGGGGCGCGCTCGGTGTGCGTCGCGCAGCAGGCCTGGACTCGGCGAACAAAGCGCGCGATCGACAACGCAATACGAAATGGACTTCGACGTTCTTCAACCAGTAAGCCGCCGGTTCCGGCGACTACCGGTACCCACCAATCGCAATCGCCTGCGACTACAGCACCCGCAGATCGCACCCCAGCCGTGGAAGCGAACGAGCCAACCACGCGCGATCGCTGACAGCTCCGCCTCACATCAGAACATCGCGGGATGAACGCGATCGGGCGGCGTGTGTCCGTCAAGAAACGTCTTGATGTTGATGATCACCTTGTCACCCATATCGTGACGTCCCTCGAGGGTCGACGATCCCATGTGCGGCGTGGCAACGACGCGGGGCGAGATGATCAACTTGGGATTTATCGCCGGCTCGTTTTCGAAAACATCCAGCCCGGCGCCCGCGATGGCTCCCGACTCCAGAAGACGCGCCAACTCGTTCTCGTCGATCACCTCGCCTCGCGATGTGTTGACTATGTAGGCCGTAGGCTTGATCAGCTTCAGCCGGCGCGCGGACAGCAGGTGATAAGTCGCTGGCGTGTGCGGACAGTTGACCGAAATGATGTCCATGCGCGCGAGCATCTGATCGAGGCTGTCCCAATAGGTCGCTTCGATTTCCTGCTCGACGCCTTCCGCCACACGGCGCCGATTGTGATAGTGGATCTGCAGTCCGAACGCGCGCGCGCGGCGTGCCACGGCCTGCCCGATCCGTCCCATGCCGATGATGCCGAGCCGCTTGCCCCAGATCCGGTGCCCCAGCATCGACGTCGGCGACCAGCCCGGCCAGTGATTGCGGGGATCCCGGAGGTATTGTGCACCTTCGGCGAGCCGGCGGGGCACCGCGAGGATAAGCGCCATTGTGAAATCGGCCGTGTCCTCGGTCAGCACGCCCGGCGTATTGGTGACGATCAAACCCTTCACGCGGGCGGCATCGAGGTCGATGTTGTCGACACCGTTGCCGAAGTTGGCGATGAGGCGAAGCCCCGGGCCCGCCTCGGCGATCAGGGAAGCATCGATCCGATCCGTCACTGTCGGCACCAGCACCTCGGCGGTCCTGACCGCCGCCACCAGATCCGCCCGGCTCATCGGCTTGTCGTCGACGTTGAGCCGTGCATCGAATAACTCGCGCATGCGCGTTTCGACCACGTCGGGCAGCCGACGGGTGACGATCACGATCGGCTTTTTGGGCGAGTTCGGCATGGGGACCAGGCTCTTTTTCTCGGGTGTGGCATTTCCACGAAGCAGGCAGCCGCAACACCGGAATGCCCACCTCGACAGGTGGCACCAGCGACGCAATTGTCGTTGCTACCGGCCTCATCTAGCAGAGGGCCCGCCCCCTGACAAAGCCTGGCCGCTCCAAGCCATGCATCGATCGTGTCCTTCCACGCAGCGGCAACAAAAATTCGCCGCTGAAACACGGATTCTGCCATTGACGCGCCATAGCTTTTCGGCAAACTCCCCACATGCGCTCAAAGATCACGCCGATTCTATCAAGCTTGGCTCTTGCTGCGGCTGCCGCTGGTGTTGCGGGCTGCGGTGGTGGCAGTAGTTTGTCGACGGGCTCCCTGATCGGCGGTCCGGATGCCGCCCAGGCCGCTCCCAAGCCCGTTACCGCCTCGGATCGGGCCGTTTACACGGCCGCCAATGTTGCCCGCGCCCAGCGTTGCGGCTTCTATTTCGACCCTGAGCAGGTGAAGGCCAATTACCTCGCTTCCGAGCAGCAGGCCGGCACATCGCCGGATGCCATGCCGAAGCTCACGAAGGAATACGACGCAACGCGTCAGGCGGTACTGTCGGCAACGGCCAATGATTCCGCATATTGCACCGAGGGTCGTACCCGCGAAGTCAAAGCCACATTGACGCGCCAGCTCGCCGGAGATTTCAATCCTCCGCAAAAACGGCAGGACTTGAACGTGGGCTGGTTCGACCACCAAAAGTCGACGGCGCCACTTGACGGAAACCGGGTCTTCGACGCGAGCCAGAAGAAGCAGGGCCCCGTCGGCGGCAATAGCTTCTAGCCGCCCCACCCTACGGCCGGTGCTTGGCTGAACGCCAAGCTATCAAGTCACTCGACATGGCCTCCGCGCACCGCTTCCGAACGGGCTGGAGAGCTTGGGCTAAGACGGCAAAGCAATCGTCAGCTGGCCTGTAAGCCGGGTTCTGTCTGAAGGTTTCCCTCCGCGACGGTCATTCGTCTGGAGCACCGCTTGCGCGGGCCCTCAAGCAACCAACCCGGATGGCGGATCTGGTAGCGAACCTGCCTCATGCGGGTCGCCCCGCATGCTGCTGCCATCCCTATTTGGTCTTGCTCCCGGTGGGGTTTGCCCTGCCGGCGACGTCACCGCCGCCGCGGTGCGCTCTTACCGCACCGTTTCACCCTTACCGTGCCCAGCCGAAGCCGGGAACGGCGGTTTGTTTTCTGTGGCACTTTCCCTGAGGTCGCCCCCGGCGGCCGTTAGCCGCCACCGTGCTTCCATGGAGCCCGGACTTTCCTCCACCGAGCGGCGGGCCTTGCGACCCGACGTCGACAGCGACCGTCCAGCCAGCTGACGTTCGGGGACGTAAGCCGGACCGGCGATGAATGCAAGCTCGGCCTCAAAAGATGGTTCGAGCCGTTAGCTCCGACCACCGACCGGCGCGCCCGATGCGATATTGCGGGGTAAGCCGCGCATCACCGTGACCGTGGTCCCAATGCGGACCATGCTCGCGAGATGCGTAACATTGGCGTTCGTCATGCGGAAGCAGCCCGAAGAAGAAGCGCTGCCGATCGACCGAGAGTCGTTGGTACCGTGGATCCGGTAGAGCGTAGAGCCCAGATAGATCGCCTTGGCACCGAGCGGATTATCCACGCCGCCGGTCATCACGAGAGGCAAATGCGGCTGACGCTGACGCATCTCTGCCGGCGGACGCCAATCCGGCCACGCCTGAACCCGGGAAACCTTCTGCGTGCCCGACCAGGTGAAGCCTTCGCGGCCGACCGCGATGGGATACCGGTAGGCGCGCCCGCCGCCCAGCACGTAATAGAGCGCGCGGCCTCGTGTATCGATGACAACCGTGCCCGCGCCTTGCGGGCCGGAATAGGCAACGACGGGCGGTGCCGCCGGCGAGATCGCAGGGCGGGCGCCGCCATCCCACTGCGCCTTCCAAGGGCCTCTCTGAGACGGAGTGGAGGTAAGAGGAGCAGCCCGCTGCGGACGGTCATCGTCGTCATCGTCTGCAACTGCGGCTGGCAGCGACGCTTGCTGACGACGCTGCGCTGCTGCACCGGCACGCGAGGTGCTGCGCTGTGCAGCGGACGCCCGCTGGGTCTGGGGCTGGCCCCAGAAGCTATCGCTAAACAGGAATTGAGCCTGCGCGGGAGAAGTGAATAGAACTGCGGCTCCGGCCAACAGGCCGGCTCGAAGTGTAGTGATCATCACGCAACTGCTCCGCTTGTGCTCAGAGGGCTTCGCCAATCTTCGCGATCTATGGCCTTCCTATTCTCAAGGCTAACGCGGCTCAGCTTTATCGTTAATTTTTGATCCGCTTGAGCGCACCCACGCACGTCCAAATAGGCGCGCTCCAAATGTGCAGATCCAGCGCGGCAGCGTCGCGCAACCAGCACAAGCGTCACTTCAACTCACGATGAGGCTCAAAAACCGACGCGAACCAGCATGTGCCATACGCCATCCGCCCCGATAGAAAGCCGCCAGCCCCGGTAACGTCGAGCTTGCGTGATGGCGGCGGCCTCCGGGCTGCCGACGAGATCGACGAGGGCTTTCGCCTCTGCCTCGTTCAGTGCTTCCACACCGACTTCCGCGAATTGCGGCCACACGAAGATGCGGTTGTTCTCGGCGTCTCGTCCGGCAGGAACGGCCACCCACGTCCCTTCCAGCAACCGATGGAGCGCGTCGAGCACATCCTTACCAGTGCGATCCGCAGATAGACTGCGCAGGTGTTCGATCGGATCGGTACCTCGCGCAGCCCCCACTTCAGGCGGCAATTCATTGAGATCCATCGCTCCCTTGAGCTCCGCGATGTCGCCAGTTTCGATCGCCTCGATGATGGCAGCACGCATATCCGCAACGCCTGGAGGCAAACCATCCCCACCGCGGCCGAGCATGTACAGCGGCGGTACGGACTTGGCCTTTGCCTGTTTTTCGTCACGTTTCCTGGCTTGCGCGAGAACATGTCCTGAGCTGGCCGCCGCGTGGACAAGCGCGGACACCGTCCATAACATCGTCACTCGGCGGGTATGGCCGCCCCGGTGTGCGGGTCTGGCTTTACCTCCGAAGACCTCGAAGGTCTCACTGGTGGCATCGTCGATGGAGTAGAGGCTCAGGCATTCAGCAGGATTGGCGTCATAGGCATGTCCGGTGCAATGTAACGCGCAGGGCGAATCGTCGTAGCTGCCGCTAGTCTTTGGCTGTGAAGATCCCGATATGACCCTGGGGTGCGATGCTCTTGCCATCACACGCAGGCCGAAGTTGATCCGACCGCTGCCTACGGGCAAGAGACCGCGCCACGTGCTGGACTTCATTCCTCATCCCCTGATGCTACCTGTCGGGTTGGCGGTCGGCGTCCTCATCGCCGCACCAGTCGGCCCCGTCAATGTAATGTGCATCCAACGCGCAATCGAGCGTGGCGTGGCAGCAGGTATTTTCGCGGGGCTTGGTGCGGTTCTGGGAGATGGCTTGATCGCGCTTCTCGCCGCCCTCGGCGTAGGCCAGATCAGCAGTGCGATCACGCTCTATCGCGACGTCATCCAGCTCGTTGGCGGGCTGGTACTCGCCGGCTTCGGTGTGATGCTTGCCCGCAGCAGGCCAAAACTCGTCATGGTGGAGACCGGCCAATCCGAGTGGTCGAGCGTCCGAGACCATATCTGGGACGTCCCCAAGACGTTCCTCCTGACGATCACCAACCCCGGTGCGGTTCTCGGACTGATCGCGATATTCGGCGGAGTGTCGAGTTTCGTCGAGGTGACGTCGACCGTCCAGGCGCTTTGGCTCGTTGCCTTCATCGTCGCGGGCAGCATATTGTGGTGGGTGTTCCTATCCACAATGGTCGGCCGCATCCGCCACCGCGTTACCGAAGCACGACTGGGCCAGATCAATGCTGCCGCGGGCCTCGTTCTCATCTTGTTCGGCGCGACACTCGTTGGCGAGATCGCATTGAAATCCCTTTGGCGGGCATTCATGAGCGGCATGCTCGGCTGAGGCCATCGAGCCGCTCACTTATCCGTTCAGAGACCCGCAAAAGCGATTCCGCCTGGTCGGATGATGCTCTAGCATCGCTCGGCAGTTCGATACTGTTGGAGGAAGCAATGTCCGCAAGGCAGAAGCATGAAGGCGGGCAGGGCGACGCCGAGCGCGCCGCTTATCGGAAAGATCTCAGCTCGCTCAACGCCAAGCCGTTGTGGGAGCGGACAATGGTCATGGGGCCCGGCAACGATGCCGTACCCGCCATCTGGCGCTACAGCGACATGCGCCCACGCCTCATTCGCGCAGCCGAGCTTGTGACGACGGAGGAAGCCGAACGCCGCGTCCTCATGCTGGAGAACCCGGGACTGCCCGGCTCCACCTACATCCTCACATCCATCTACAGTGGCCTGCAGATCATCCTCCCCGGCGAAATCGCGCGCGCCCACCGGCATTCCACCAACGCCATGCGGTTCATCCTCGAGGGCAAGGGCGCATACTCGAGCGTTCAGGGCGAGCGAGTGATGATGAACCCCGGCGATTTCGTCTTGACGCCGTACTGGACGTGGCACGACCACGGCCACGCCGGCACCGCCCCCGTGATCTGGCTCGACGCACTCGACAATCCCATGGCGAAATTCTTCGGGGCAATGTTCCGCGAAAATTATCCCGGCGAGAGCCAACCGGTCACGGCAGCGCCAAACGAAGCAGAGACGCGCTACGGCAATCACCTCCTGCCCGTCAACTATCAGGGGGGCGCGCAATCATCGCCGCTGATGCTCTACCCCTACGACCGGACGCGCGAGACCCTGTTCAAATTGGCGAAGCTCGGACCGATCGATCCAGCGCACGGCGTAAAAGTTCGCTATGCGAACCCCACCAGCGGCGGCCATCCGTTCCCGACACTCGCCGTGTTCATCCAATGGCTGCCCGCCAATTTCACCGGCGCAAACTATCGAGCCACCGACGGCACGGTGATGTGCTGCGTCGAAGGCTGCGGCAGCATCGCGTTCGGAGACCGGAACTTCGCGTTCGAGAAGGGCGACGTGTGGTGCTGCCCGCCTTGGATCAGCTACCGCTTCGCCACGACTGCCGAATGCGTCGTATTCAGCTATTCCGACCGCGCCGCACAGGAAGCCCTAGGCTTCTGGAAACAAGAAGCCCCGCCAGCGTAACGCGCCCGCGCGCCCGAGCCATAGAAGCCGAGGCTCTAAAACCCGGCGCGGAATTGATAGCCCAGACGGCTCGAAATTGCTTCGGCCGTCCGAATCACTTCAGGCGCGATGCGCGCAAGCATATCCTTCGACAGCCGCTGTACGGGGCCAGCCACCGCGACCGAGCCGACGACGACGCCACCCGCCCCGCGAACGGGAGCGGCAATCGCGCGCATCCCGACCTCGCTCTCCTCATCTTCGACCGCATACCCGCGCTGGCCGACTTCGGCGAGCAGCTTCCGGAGCCGCCCGGGCTCTACCTCTGTCTTCGCCGTACGGCGTTTGAGACCGGCCGCGAACGCAGTGGCCACGACATCGTCCGGCTGGAACGCGAGAATCGCTCGGCCGCTCGCCGTGCAGAACGCCGGCTTCCTCACGCCGATGTCGGAATTCACGCGGATCGCCTGCGTGCTCTCCAAGTTGTAGACAAACATGATCTCCGCGCCATCCAGGATCGCGAGCTGCACCGTCTCGCCCGTCGCATTGCGCAGCGCGAAAAGATCCTGGCGTGCCTCGCTCGACAGGTTCATACGGCGGCGCACGAGAGCACCGAGCCCGAACAAGGCCAGCCCCAGACGATACTTCTCGTTCTCGGGATTCTGCTCGAGCAGACCATCCGCCATCAGCGTGCGTGCAAGACGATGCACCGTACTCTTGGCGACGCCGAGCTTTCTCGACAACTCACTTACGCCGAGTTCATGTTCCTCGGCGGAAAAGCATTTGAGCAAAGCGATCGCGGTCCCGACCGAAGACAGCCGCTGCCCCCGCGTGCTGCGCGCCGCTGCGCTCCGCGTGGCCTTACCTGTAGTTCGGCGGACAGGGACCCGCACGCGATCAATTGCGCTCATGGCGCCTCAGCAGTTGGAGACGCGACGGCGTCGCGTGCCGACTTGATTGCGATCAGCGCGTTCAGCGAACTGGCAATTGCAGCCGCCGGCTCGTGGAACGCGATCAATGTGAAGCCGGTGCGCGGCGACTCATGCTCCTCGATCGGCACCTCGGCGCGGGTAATGCCCTGCCCTGGCGTCGCCTGGACGGCATGCCAGCCCGGAGCACCATGGAGACGAACGAGACCTTTCAGCCGCAGCAGCGTATCCGCGTGGCCCGCCATCAGCGTCTCCAGCGCAGTAATCAATGGCCCCCACGCAAGCGGCTTGGGAAGCGGCAGGAACGCGCTCGTCACGCCTTCAGCGTGCTCCGCCTGAATACGCGCGCTGTTGTCTGTATGCGCATGGTCGTGGTCTGTGTGATCGTGCGCATGGTCATGATCGTGTTCATGCCCGCCCTCACCATGCGCGTGCGAACCACAGCGCGGGCACGTCGCCAACACACCCAGCAGCTCCGTCGCTGACAACTCCCCGTTGGCGCTCGAGAGCACCTTGGCGTGCGGCGCGAGATCAGGCAGCCGCGAGCGGATGTGCGCAATCTCGTGCATCGAGGCGATGTCGGTCTTCGTGACGATGACAGCATCTGCCGCAAGCAATTGATTGCGACATTCCGGGAACTCGGACAGCCGCTCCAGCCCACGCTTCGCATCGAGCGCCGTGACGACGCCAGCGACACGATAGCGCTCGCCGAGCAGCGGATGGCGTCGGATCGCGTCGATGACGGGCAAGGGATCGGCCATTCCCGTCGTCTCGATCAGCACCCAATTGAAGCGCGTGACGCGCCGGTGGAGCCGGTCCCAGAACAACCGTTCGAGCGTGCCGATGAGGTCTTCCTGGGCAGCACAACAAGCGCAGCCGTTCTCCAGTAGCAGTGGCACGTCCGACGACGCCTCGACGAGCCGGTGATCGAGACCGACTTCGCCCAACTCGTTGACGATCACCATAGCGCCGGTCATTTCCGGCGCCTGCAACCAGTGCGCCAGCAGCGTCGTCTTGCCCGAACCGAGAAACCCGGTCAGCAGCAGAATCGGGATCTGCTCGATCTTGGCCATGGCAGGCGCCCTTTCGTCGGCTTCACGCCTCCGGTGCGATGAAAACCGTGCCGTCGCTGACAGTCACGGGATAAACCTTTTGCGGGATCATGCACGGCGGCGATGTAACCTCGCCGGTCTTGATATTGAAGCGCCCGTTGTGGAAATCGCACTCGATCTCCTCACCCTCGATGTAGCCTTCCGACAACGAGCCCGGCCCGTGGCTGCACACGTCGTCCATAGCGAAGAAATGGCCGTTCAGATTGAATACGGCCAGGCTCAAACCGCTGGTCTCGACCTTCAGCGCCGTGCCGGGGGCTATCTCATCGGTCTTGCACAGCGCAATCAGTTGCGACATCGATCAGGCTCTCCTCGTTGACGCACGCCTCGTTGACGCAGGTGTGGGCGGCGTGTAGAAACCGAACATGCAAAAGTGGAACATTGTTCCGCATAGCAGAACATTTCGGCGATGGCAACGCGGTCCAGCCGCCCAGCCAAGACCCGCACCAAGGCAGAACGAACGATCGCGCGACGTGAATCGCGCTCAACCCCGATCTGAGGCAACCCCGCGATGCTGAGAAAAGAGCAAAACGAACTCGTCACGCAAACCGGCCCAGGCACACCCATGGGCGACCTGTTCCGGCTCTACTGGCAGCCGATCCTCAACTCGTCCGAGCTGCCTGAGCCCGATTGCCCGCCCGTGCGCGTGAAGATCCTGTCGGAGCGGATGGTCGCGTTCCGCGATACCAGCGGCAAAATCGGTCTCGTCGACGAATTCTGCGCCCACCGCGGCGTATCGCTCTGGTTCGGCCGGAATGAAGAGCACGGCCTGCGCTGCCCCTACCACGGCTGGAAGTTCGGCACCGACGGCAAGTGCCTGGAAGTGCCCTCCGAGCCCGCAGAATCCGGCTTCTGCAACAAGGTCGCGCTGAAGTCCTACCCGGTCGTCGAGAAGGGCGACATCGTCTGGGCCTATATGGGTCCCGCCGACAAGCGCCCGCCCGAACCGGCATGGGAGTTCACCGGTGTTCCCCAAAAGCAGCGCGTGTCCAACAAGCGTATCTCCGAGTGCAACTGGCT
>CANJPN010000209.1 GCA_947475855.1 Bradyrhizobiaceae bacterium | reverse complement strand
GAAGGCTCATTCCGCTCGCATCAGGTTCCGATGGGCGACATGAGCCGGCCCGGGCACCTCCAGATCCTGTCGGAATGGATGAAGAGTTATCGTGCCGGCGAACTGTTCGATGACGCGGGTCGCCTTCGGCCCGAGCTGGCGGCATTGGCGCCCGGAGGCAAGCGGCGCATGAGTGCCAATCCTCACGCTAACGGCGGAGACCTGTTGTGTGACCTCGTGCTGCCGGATATTCGCGAGACGGCCATCGACATAACAATTCCTGGCGACGTGATAGCAGAGGCGACACGTGTGCAAGGGGATCTCATGCGAGAGGTTGTCAGACTCAATCCCGACAATTTCCGTATTTTTTCCCCGGACGAAACGACTTCGAACAGGTGGGATGCGGTTTTCGACGTCACGAATCGGTGCCTGACCGCTGAAATTCTCGACAGCGATGATCATGTCTCGCCGTCGGGACGGGTCATGGAAATGCTGAGCGAGCATCAGTGCGAGGGGTGGCTGGAGGGTTATCTCCTCACGGGACGCCACGGTTTCTTCTCGTGCTACGAGGCATTCATTCATATCGTCGACTCGATGTTCAACCAGCACGCCAAATGGCTGAAGGTGTCGCGCGACATTCCTTGGCGCCTGCCGATCGCCTCGCTCAATTACCTGCTCACGTCGCACGTCTGGCGACAGGACCACAACGGGTTCAGCCATCAAGATCCCGGGTTCATCGATCACGTTGTGACGAAAACGGCGAATGTGGTGCGCGTCTATCTGCCCCCGGATGCGAACACATTGCTGGCGGTCACGGACCATTGCTTACGTAGCCGCGACTACGTCAACGTCATCATTGCAGGCAAGCACCCCGCACCGCAGTGGCTGTCGATCGATGCCGCGATGGCGCATTGCACGGCGGGCATCGGTATCTGGTTGTGGGCAAGCCGCGAGCATAGCGGGGCGCCGGACATCGTCATGGCCTGCTGCGGCGACGTTCCCACCCAGGAAGCCTTGGCAGCCGTTGAGATGCTGGAAGCGCACCTGCCGGATCTCAAGATCCGGGTGATCAACGTCGTCGATCTCATGAAACTGCAGTTGCAGGGGGAACACCCTCACGCGCTTACGGATGCTGATTTCGATGCGATGTTCACTTGCGACAAGCCCATCATCTTCGCATTCCACGGCTATCCGGGCCTCGTGCATCGCCTCACATACCGCCGAACCAATCAGCGCAACCTCGTCGTGCACGGCTATCGCGGCGAGGGAACAACAACGACACCGTTCGATCTCGTCGTGATGAACGAGCTGGATCGTTTTCATCTGGCTCTGTCCGCGATCGAGAGTCTGCCCTCGTTGGGGCGCCGCGGCAGCGTCGCCAAGGCGGCCTTCCGTTCGAAGATCGACGCTCACAAGAGCTATGTCGACGTGCATGGCGAGGACATGCCCGAAATTCGTAACTGGAAGTGGAGGCCGGTAGCATGAGTACTGGGTCGAAGATGCTGCCTCGCGTTTACCTGGTAAGACACGGCGAAACGGCCTGGTCGCTTAGCGGGCGTCATACCGGTCGCACCGATCTCGCATTGACCAGCCGCGGTGAGAACGGCGCCAGGGGATTGGCTTGTGCCTTGGAAGACGTCAAATTCGCGCACGTGATAACCAGCCCTTTGCTGCGCGCATCAAAGACGTGCGAGTTGGCGCAGTGCGGTCGCATGTCGACATCGAGCCTGGACCTGGCGGAATGGGACGATGGTGATTACGAGGGCCTGACGACGTTCGAGATTGGCTTGCTCGATCCGGGCTGGAACGTGTTCGACGACGGCTGCCCAGGAGGTGAAAGTCCGGCAGACGTGCAGCGGCGTGCGGATACCGTAATTGCTGATGTTCGCAGGTTGAATGGCGCCATTGCACTGTTCACACACGGTCACATCGGCCGCGTGATCGCGGCCCGCTGGATTGGCCTCGAGGTCAGCGGAGCAAAGCACTTCATCCTCGACACCGCCGCCTTCGGCATTTTGGCGTTCGCTCACGACAACCCTGCTGAGACGGTGATCCAATCCTGGAACATTGGCCATGGAGCGCTGACCAAAATCTCGGTCGATCGGCTGCTGCAGGGACCCGCGGAGCCTCGCCCAGCCACTGCACCATGATGTGCTATTTGAGCAACCTCGGGTGGAGAGCGCTGCGATGATCGTTGTTGGCCCTTCACCGCGGGAGCGGCTTCCTGCGCCCGTCTATGACTTGGCTTTGCGTCTGGGTATCAGGCCCGACTCGACGTGCTTGGGCGTGCGCCTCGCGCAGACCGGCCGCATGAAAATGAAGCTCGGATCTGCAGCGTGGATGTCGTTCACGGCGAGCCAAACAATTTCAATACGTGCCTGCGAGTTCCAATGGTTCGCGCGGTTTGGCCCATTCGGACTGGTGTCGGCATGTGATGCTCTGGAAAGAGACCGAGGTCGGCTCGACATCATGGCGCTCGGCTGTATCCCGATCGCCCGTACCGAGCGTTCGTCCGCATTGATGCGCGGTGAGCTGATGCGATACCTGGCGGAACTCGCCTGGGCGCCGCACGCACTCCTTCTCAACACGGCGCTGCGCTGGCGCGTGAATGCACCAGATGCCTTGGCTGTGAGTGCGGGCGCTGGAGAGACAGCCTCGGAAGTCGTGCTCAACCTCGACAGCGAGGGACGGATTGCCGGTGCCTTCGCACTTGATCGCCCGCGTTCGGCCACAGAGCCAATTCTGCCGACGCCGTGGCGCGGCCGGTTTTCCGACTATCGGCTTCACAACGGCATCTGGATTCCGTTCGCCGGCGAAGTCTCGTGGGAGATCAAGGGCAGGGAAGAGATCTACTGGCAGGGTGGAATTGAGACGTGGGGGACGGACTGAGCAAGTCTGGTTCACACGGCTGCCTATCGATGTCGGCAGGCCGGAACTACGGGAACGTCGAACGACAAAAAGATAATAACCAAGAAGAAGATTCAAAATGCTCGACACTCCAACGGTATCACCTCTGCCCATCTCCGGTCTCAGCGACGCGGAGGCGAAAGCCAGGCAAGCGTCGGAGGGATACAACGAGCTTCCCCGACCCGATCAGCGCACGACACTTCGCATTATTCTGGAAGTGTTGCGGGAGCCGATGCTGGCGCTGCTGCTCGGCGCTGGCCTGATCTACCTCCTGCTCGGTGATCTCAAGGAAGCCATCATCCTGCTCGCGTTCGCGTGCATGTCGATCGCGATCACGGTCGTCCAGGAGAGCCGTACCGAGCGCGTCCTCGAAGCTCTCCGCGATTTGACCAGCCCGCGTGCTCTTGTCATTCGCGAGGGTGAGCGCAAACGCATCGCCGGGCGGGAAGTCGTTCGCGGCGACTTCATTGTCCTCGGCGAAGGCGACCGGGTACCGGCCGATGCCGTGCTTGTTCAGAGCCAAGACCTGCAAACGGATGAATCGCTTCTGACCGGCGAGTCAGTCCCCGTACGCAAGGGAGAAGCGAAACCTGGAGCGCCATCCCAAGCTATTCGACCTGGCGGCGATGATCTGCCGTTCGTGTTTTCCGGCTCACTGATCGTACGCGGCTCCGGAATTGGTGAGGTGACCGCGATCGGCATCTCGAGCGAGATCGGCAAGATCGGTCATTCGCTCAGCACCTTGGAGACGGAACCGCCGCGCCTGCGCGCGCAGATGCAGCATCTCGTTCGGGTTTTCGCGATGGTCGGGGGCGCCGTGAGCCTTCTCGCGGTCGTTCTCTACGGAACGTTGCGTGGCGGTTGGCTCGATGCCCTGCTCGCCGGAATTGCGCTGGGGATGTCGATGCTGCCGGAAGAGCTGCCGGTGGTGTTGGCTGTCTTCATGGCGATGGGGGCATGGCGCATCTCGCGCGCGGGTGTGCTGACACGGCGGGCGGCTGCAATCGAAACACTCGGTTCGGCGGCGGTGCTCTGCACCGACAAGACCGGCACGCTGACCGAGAACCGGATGTCCATCGCCGAGCTGAGGCTGCCGAGCGGCCAGGCAATCCAACCGCGCGAGATCAAAGCTGCGAATTTGCCGGACGTATTTCATGATCTGGTCGAGTTCGGCCTGCTCGCCAGCGCGCCCGAGCCCTTCGACCCCATGGACAAGGCGTTCCATGAGCTTGGCCGCGCACGCCTCTCCGGCACGGAGCATCTGCACGGTTCCCAATGGAAGCTCGCGCATGCCTACGGTCTTCGTCCTGATCTCCTCGCCATGTCGCAGGTCTGGCAGGGCACCGATGATCCACAAAGGTTCGCCATTGCGTCGAAGGGCGCCCCCGAGGCCATAGCCGAGCTGTGTCACCTCTCGACCGAGGATCGCTCTGCGTTGAGCACGTCGATCAACGCGATGGCGAACGACGGCCTCCGCGTGCTCGGCGTCGCGCGCGCATCCTACACGGGAACGACTTGGCCGGAGTCGCAGCACGATTTTGCGTTCGAGCTCGTGGGGCTCGTCGGCCTCGCTGATCCGCTGCGCGCCAGTGTGCCTGCCGCCGTGGCGGAATGCCGGACCGCCGGCATCAAAGTGGTCATGATCACCGGTGACTACCCGGCGACCGCCAAAGCGATCGCGCGCCAAGCCGGTCTCGACGCCGACGATGTCGTGAGCGGCGAGGATCTCGCGGCCATGAACGACGGCGAGCTGGCGCAGCGTGTTCGTACCGCCACGGTGTTCGCGCGGATCATGCCGGAGCAGAAGCTCCGCATCGTCAATGCCCTCAAGGCGAATGGCGAGATCGTCGCGATGACCGGAGACGGCGTCAACGATGCGCCGTCCCTCAAGGCCGCGCACATCGGCATTGCGATGGGAGGACGCGGAACGGACGTGGCGCGCGAGGCGTCCTCGATCGTTCTGCTCGACGACGATTTCGGATCGATCGTCAAAGCCGTCCGGCTCGGCCGCCGCATCTACGACAACCTGCGCAAAGCCATGGGGTTCATTTTCGCGGTGCATGTTCCGATCGCGGGCCTCGCTCTGTTGCCGTTGCTCTTCGGCTTGCCGCTCCTGTTCTGGCCGATGCACATCGCCTTCCTCGAAATGGTGATCGACCCGGTCTGCTCGCTCGTCTTCGAGGCCGAGACCGAAGAGGACGATGTGATGCAGCGCGCGCCTCGATCGCCTGCTGAGCCATTATTCTCCCGGCAACTGATCGCCTGGAGTGTCCTGCAAGGCGGGTTGGCATTTGCCCTCGTGGCCGCCATCTTCGTCATCGGATATCGGCAAGGCATGCCGGAGACGGAAGTTCGCGCGCTCGCATTCTTTTCTCTGGTGATGACGATTGTCGGCCTGATCTTCGTCAACCGCTCGTTCAGCGCGTCGATCATCACGGCGCTCCGACGGCCAAATCCAGCGCTCGTCTGGGTACTCGTCTCCGTCACGGCAATGCTGGGCGTGACGCTGCTCTGGCCGTTCGCGCGTGGGCTCTTCCGATTCGGTCCACTGCACTGGGACGACCTCGCGCTGACGCTCGCGGCCGGCGTGATCGTTCTTGTCGTTCTGGAGCTTCTGAAGCCGATCTGGCGGGCGAGACTGACGTGACCTGGAATGGCGCCAAGACAAGTTGCTTGGCGCGACGGATGTCTTGCGCGCACTGGGTAGTTTCCGAGCGTTGTTCGGCGCGCTGCGATGGGTCATCACTCGGGCTGTCCAGTTTTGTGGAGTCTTGATCATGAGCGACGTTCTACGGCAGTCCGCCACGAGGAGTACCGCCAAGAAGCCGGCCAAGAGGGGCTTCGTGGCCGATATCGAAGAGCTTACTGAGGAGAATTCGGATTTCCGCCGAGTAATCTATACCGGCAAGAATCTGCAGCTCGTGCTGATGGCAATTCAACCCGGCGAAGAGATCGGCGAGGAAACGCACGGGGATCGCGACCAATTCTTCCGTATCGAAAAAGGCAAGGGCGAGGTCTGGATCGACGGCCATCGATCGAAGATCAAAGGTGACGACGCTATCGTCGTTCCTGCTGGTGCCCGGCACAACGTCGTGAACACGGGCGACAAACCGCTTCGCCTCTATACGATCTATGCGCCCCCCGAGCACCGCGATGGGATCGTGCGTGCGACGAAGGCTGACGCAGAAGCCGAGGAAGAGCATTTCGACGGCAAGACGACCGAATGAGGCGGCAGTTCCTGATCGGCGCCGGCACCTTGGCGATCACAGGTGCCGGCGCAGCACTCTTCGGGCTCCGGCGGATGGGCTCGATGGACGAGTACACTGCCGCCGTCGCGACGACACGAAAGGTCGTATCGCAAGAACCTGCGATCCTCGAGCTTGTCCGCTACGCCACGCTCGCCGCGAGCGGTCACAATACGCAACCATGGCGTTTCCGCATCGGCGACGAGCGCATCGAGGTTCTGCCGGATCTTTCGAGACATACCCCGGTCGTCGACCCCGACGACCACCATCTGTTCGCGAGTCTGGGCTGCGCTGCAGAGAACTTGATCCTTGCAGCCCGAGCACGGGGACGCCGGGTCGAAGTCAGCTACAATGACGCAAACGACGGCTCCGTGGTGCTGACGTTCGGAGCCGGACTGAAAGACGAGCCTGCCTTGTTCGATGCGATCCCCAAGCGCCAGTCGACACGCGCCGACTACGATGGCAGACCTGTCCGCGCCGCCGACCTGAATGCACTGGCGAGCGCTTCTGCTGTTCCTGGCGTCGATGTGGTTCTGATCACGGACCGGCCGCAGATGGACCGCGTCCGCGATCTGGTCGTGGCGGGCAACAGCGCGCAGTTGGCCGACGCATCGTTTCTCCGCGAACTCAAATCCTGGCTGCGCTTCAGTCCACGCGAAGCGACACAAACCGGCGATGGCCTTTTCGGCGCAGCGAGCGGAAATCCGAGCCTTCCTGCCTGGCTCGGTCCGATCGTATTCGACCGGGTCTTCAAGGCGATGTCCGAGAACGAGAAGTATGCGCGTCAGATCCGCTCGTCGGCTGGCATCGCCGTGTTCGTCGCTCAAAAGGAAGATCGAGAGCACTGGGTCCTCGCTGGGCGGGCCTGCCAGCGGTTCGCGTTGCAGGCAACGGCGCTCGGACTGAAGCATGCCTTCATCAATCAACCTGTCGAAGTCGCTAATCTGCGCCCGGAATTGGCGAGCCTCGTCGGCATGCCGGGCCGCCGTCCCGATCTCGTTGTGCGCTTCGGTTACGGTCCGACACTTCCATATTCGGCGCGGCGGCCTGTCAGTACGGTGATGATGTGAACCGGCCCTTCAGCATCGAGCGGTTTCTCGGTGTGTTAGCCAGCTACAATGCCTCGATCTCCAGCTCCACGGCCAACCCCGAGTTCTACCGCAGTTCATTTGTCTGGCGGCGCTAGCAGGCCACAGCGTTGCCGGCGTCCTCGTGACCAGCCTTTACCTCGCTGTGCTTCTTTTCTCTTTCCTCATCCCCTTCGGGATTCTCATGGTTTGGGTCTACGATCGGATCAAGGCGTCCTCGTCGTCATGCTCATGCATGCGCCTTTCGCAGCCGGAATGGTGATACTGCTGCCTTCGGCGTTTTCGGGAGAACGCGCCGTCATCTTCGATCTCGCTTTCGCTGCCGCACTGTGGGTCTCCGTTGCGGCGGTCGATCTGTCCAGTGGTAGAAGTAGGCCGGTCGAACCGCTTTTCTCAGCAAGGATGCGAAGGTCTCAGCCATGACGGCGTCAACTCTTTCTGGATCGGCGGCTATGCATTCGTGGCCTGCAACGACTACACATGGTTCGAAGCGGTCATGAGGCCAAAGGTTCCACCCAACTGTCCGAGGGGTCAAGGTGAGCAAGAAGTCGTTACAACAGCCCGCCGATGCGTCAGCAAACGCTTATCCGGATTTCAATCTCGATCAACCGGAGCTGCCGAAGTCGATCGAGAAGGCGGCGTTGGGATCGGGTGGCTACCCTTACGACGAGCGGATGAAGCGAAAGAAGTACGAGAAGCAATTGCACGAGCTGCAGATCGAGCTGCTTAAGCTGCAGGCCCACGTGAAGAAGACCGGCAGCCGGCTTGTCGTGGTGTTCGAAGGGCGCGACTCGGCTGGCAAGGGCGGCTGTATCCAACGCTTTACCGAGCATCTCAATCCACGTCAGGCGAGAACCGTAGCCCTGGCGAAGCCGACCGATGGCGAGCGCGGTCAATGGTATTTTCAGCGGTACGTCGCCCATATGCCGACACGTGGCGAGATCGCGCTGTTCGATCGTTCCTGGTACAACCGAGCCGGCGTCGAACGAGTTATGGGTTTCGCGGATCAGGATCGAGTTGCCGAGTTTCTGCGGGAAGCACCGGAGTTCGAGGCTATGCTGGTGCGCGACGGTATTCACATGATCAAGATCTATCTGGATATCGGGCGCGAGATGCAGATCAAGCGGTTTCACTCGCGGCGGCACGATCCCCTCAAGCAGTGGAAGCTGTCGGATATCGATCTCATCGCGATCTCGAAGTGGGATGAATACACCCGGGCGCAGCAGGAGATGTTCCGCTTTACGCACACGACGACTTCCCCATGGGTTGTCGTGCTGGCCAACGATCAGCGTCGTGCGCGTCTCGAGGCTATCCGCCTCGTGCTGGGATCAATGGAGTACGACGACAAAGATGCAAAAGTCATCGGGACCATCGACGACAAGATCGTCGGCAGCGGGCCCGAGTTCTTCTACGGCCGTGAGCATGTGGAATGAGGCGGGCGCGCTTTGCCTACTCCTTGAAGAATGAAATCAGATCGGGTGCTCGCGTGCGCATGCCGAGCTCCGACCAGCGGCCTTTGACACGGTCGTAGACCGATCGACGCAATGCGGTGCGGATCGGCGGCTTGCCGAGGTACTTGTATGGTGTGCAAGCGTTGACCAGCACTTTGGAGCCGTACGGCTTGACCTCTGGTGCGAGGCTCGGATCGGCGCGGAACGACATGGCGTTGCGAAGAATGTCGAGATCGTCGCTCGGATTGCATCGGGTCGACATCGACCAGAACACTTCTTCAAGGTTCGTCGGGTCGACGTCGTCATCCACGGCGATGATCCATTTCGTGTAGTACGTCGCGGTCGGGCATTGCGCCGTGAGTGCGAGAGCCTGGCCGGAATGGCCGGGGTACATCTGCTTGAGCGAGACGACGGCCATGCAATTGCCGGTCGCGGCGGCCGGGTGGCAATAGACAGATTTGATGCCGGGGATGCCGATCCGGTCGAGGTCGTCCATGATGCGAGCGGAGCGCACAATGGCCATGAACGCGCCGTTCTCGCAGCTCGGATATGTCGCCATCAGCGCTCCCGTGATGATCGGCTTCGACCGCATGCGGACTGCCTTGACCTCGATCACCGGTTTCTTCGTCGAGCCGCCACTGTAGAAGCCATGGAATTCGCCCAGGGGGCCTTCCGTCTCGACATCACCCTGTGTGACGGTGCCTTCGATCACGATTTCCGCGCGGGCGGGGACGGGCAAGCTCACGTATTTTCCTTTGGTCAGTTCGACCGGCGCTTGCATCATGCCCCCGGCCGCGTCGAGTTCGGATTCGCCCTGGCCGAACTTGTTGCCTGCGACCATGAACAGCACAGGGTCGATCCCGAATGCGCACACGACCTCGGCGGGCTTGCCCTTCGCCCATTGTGCGAGGACGTCGGCCTCGCCATGGCGGCCTGGTACGAAGTTGAGGCCGACGCGGCGTGGACCATGAAGTTGGAGCCGATAGCAGCCGACGTTGAGCCGTCCGTTTTCGTCTGCCGTAATCGTAAGGCCGCCGGTGCCAATGAACGG
>CANJPN010000208.1 GCA_947475855.1 Bradyrhizobiaceae bacterium | reverse complement strand
GGCGGCGGGGCCGCCCGCTGCGAACACGCGGCCGATGCGGTCGGGCAGCGCGACCTTGCGGCCAGCGGAGTCCGTGACCTCGCGCGCAGCACGCACCTGCCTCGGTGCGGCGAGCGCGGCGACGGCCCCAATCGTCAGTGTCCGGCGATCAACCTGCATCGACATGGGCCTCCAAGTCAGTCAGCTGCGCCTATTCCGTGCCTGGCGAGCGCCGCTTTGCCCGATGCCAAGCGAACGAAGGCGGCGAACGGTCGGTCGGTCCGCCCAAACTCGTCGAACCGCTAGAGATACCCGGTATCGGCCGAGGCGAATACGTGTGTCTGCTCGCCTTTCTCGATGCGTTCACGCAGCAGTCCGGAGGCACCGAGCACCGTCCCGACCTTGTGCGTAACAGCCGAAGTGGCCTCGAACTCGCTGAAGGTGTCCGCCATCGCCGCTTTGAGGCTGCCGGCGGCGTGGAGACGGACGGGTTCGGCCTGCGAAACCATTGGTGCGACCAGCAATGCGATTGAGACGAGTACAAAGCGCATGTCTCATCCCGCCTTCTTCAATTCGGCGCTCTCAGCGTTCGGGAAGAAGAGCTGCTGGCCCTCGATCTTGTAGGAGCGGATGGCGCTCTGCCCATCGGCGGACAGCACCCAGTCGATGAAGCACTGCCCGAGTTCCTTCTTCACAGAAGGATGCTTGGCCGGATTCACGAGGATGATGCCGTACTGGTTGAACAGCCGCTTGTCGCCTTCCACAGCGATGGCGAGATCGCCCTTGTTCTTGAACGAGATCCAAGTCCCGCGATCGGCCAGCACGTAAGCGCCCATCGCGCCGGCTGTGTTGAGGGCAGCCCCCATGCCCTGGCCGATCTCGCGATACCACGCGGGTTTGGCCGCCGCCGGGTCTAGTCCCGCCGCTTTCCAGAGATCGAGTTCAGCCGCATGCGTGCCGCTCTTGTCGCCGCGCGAGACGAAGGGGCTACCTGCCGCGAAGATCGCCTTCAGCGCCGCCACGATGTCTTGACCTTTGATGCCAGCCGGGGCGGTCTTGGGTCCGATCAGCACGAAGTCGTTATACATGACGTCGAAGCGCTTCACGCCGAAGCCGTCGGCGACGAACTTCTCCTCTTGAGACTTGGCGTGTACGAAAACGACATCGGCGTCGCCGCGTCTGCCCGTATCGATCGCCTGCCCCGTGCCTTGGGATATGATCTTCACATCAATACCAGTCTTGGCCTTGAACAGCGGCAAGATGTGCCCGAACAGGCCAGAGTCCTGCGTCGAGGTCGTCGAGGCGACAACGATCGACTTGTCTTGCGCGCGAGCTGTTGTCGCCGCATGGGCAGCGCCGACCGCAAGCGCTGCGACCAGAGCGAGATGGCGTAGCTTCATGATTGTCTCCCTTGGGTTCTAGACGACGAGTTCGCCGGCGAGAAAGCGACGGGCTTCCTCGGTGGCGGGCTGATTGAAGAAGCTCGCGGCCGGCTCGTGCTCGACGACGCGGCCCCCGGCCATGAACACGATCTCGTGCGCGAGGCGGCGCGCTTGGCCGAGGTCATGCGTCGACATCACGATTTTCACGCCGGACGCCGACACCTGCGAGATGATCTCTTCCACCAGCTTGGTCGACGATGGATCCAGGCTCGCCGTCGGCTCGTCGAGGAACAGAACCTGCGGCTCGCGAGCGAGCGCGCGTGCGAGCGCGAGGCGCTGCTGCTCGCCGCCGGAGAGGCGACGTGCTGGCCGCTCGGCCAAGGGTGCGATGTGGGCAAGGTCGAGCAGGCGCCGGATGTCGGAAGTGGAGGATGGCCGGCCGGCGGCTTCGAGCGCGAAGGCGATGTTGGCTGCGACCGAACGCCTGAGCATGACCGGCTTCTGGAACATGATCGCACGCGCGCGGGCCGGCGCGTGGCTCGCCCCGTCGAACGTGATGCTCCCCGCAGTCGGCGTGAGCAGTCCCATCGCCAGCTTCAGCAGAGTGGTCTTGCCCGAGCCGTTGGGACCCATCAGCACTGTCGGTCCGCCGGCGTGCAACTCCAGCTCGACACCCGACAGGATGTGCGTCGCGCCAACCGCGAAATCGATGCCCTCGAAGCGGATCGGCAGCGATCCGGTGGATGCCGCTGCGCGCGCATGCAGCCCATCGGCGATGACAGCGCTATCCGGCATGGCGCTCCGCCCACTGCCGGACACCCCAGGCGATGGCGTTGACCGCCATGATCAGCGTGATCAGGACGAGCCCCAGGCCGATCGCCAAAGCGAGATTGCCCTTCGACGTCTCCAGCGCGATCGTCGTCGTCATCACGCGCGTAAAACCGTCGATGTTGCCGCCGACGATCATCACCGCACCGACCTCCGCCGCCGCGCGGCCGAAACCTGCCAGCCCGATCGTCACCAGCGAGAAGCGGGCGTCCCACAATAGCGTCTTCACGCGCGCCAATGGGCCGACCTCCATCGCCGTCAGCTCGTCGCGATACTCCGCCCACAGGTCCTCGACGAGCTGTCGGGTCAATGCGGCGATGATTGGCGCGATCAGCACGGCTTGCGCGATGATCATGGCTGTCGGCGTGAAGAGAATGCCGGGCGAGCCGAGCGGACCTGACCTCGACAACGCCAGAAACACGAGAAGCCCGACGACGACGGGCGGTAATCCCATGAGGCCGTTCAGCATCACGATCGCCGCATCGCGTCCGGGAAAGCGGGTCAACGCGACGGTAGCGCCAAGCGGCATGCCGACGACGGCCGCCAGCAGTGTCGCCGACAGCGTGACCAACAGCGACAGGCGCACGATGGCGAACAACGTGCGGTCACCCGACAGGATCAGATCGAGGGCGCCGACACCGTCCAAGTTGTTGCCTCTCATGGAAGTTGACTGCCCTGAGAGGTCATGTTTTCTACCGTTAAGTCAAGAAATAGAAGAAACGCAGAAATATGCAGACAAGCGCAGGATTACAGCTTCTGACCACGGCCGAAGCGGCCGACTACCTGCGCATCAAGGAGCGCAAGCTCTACGAGCTGGTGGCCGAGGGCGCGATCCCGTGCACCAAAGTCACGGGCAAGTGGCTGTTTCCGCGTGGCGATCTCGACCGCTGGCTGCTGGCCGGCATGGCACGTCCGCTCGGCGTAATTCCTGCGAACCCGCCGCCGATCGTCGGGGGAAGCCATGATCCGCTGCTGCAGTGGGCGCTGTCGGAAAGCCGCGCCGGACTCGCCATCCTCCCTGAGGGCAGCGAGAGCGGCTACCGCCGTTTCCTTGCCGGCGAGGTGCTCGCCGCCGCCATCCACTTCCACGATCTCGACGACCCGGCCAAGGACGCCAACGTCGAGGTGGTGATGCAGGAGGCGACCCTCTACGACGCTGTGTTGATAGGTTTCGCGGCGCGCGAGCAGGGATTGCTGACCGCCGCCGGCAACCCGATGGGCCTCGCCGGGCTCGCGGACGCCGTGGCGAAAGGCGCTCGCGTGGCGTTCCGGCCTGACGGTGCTGGCGCACAGCAGTTGCTGCTGGGCCTGCTGAAACGCGATCGGCTCGAGTTGACGCAGATCAGCCGTTCACTGATCGCGCCGACCGGCCCGGACATCGCCCAGGCGATTCGCTCCGGCCACGCCGATTGCGGCATCGCCACGAGGTCCGTCGCCACGGCCGCCGGCGTCGACTTCATACCCCTGCTGACCGAGCGCTTCGATCTCTTGGTACGCCAGCGGGACAGCTATCGCACGCCGCTGCAGGGCTTCCTGTCGCTGCTGCGCCAACCGATCTTCACCGAACGCGCGCGCGAACTGGGCGGATTGGATGTGACGTGCGCGGGGAGCGTCCGGTGGGCGCCTTGATCTCTTACGGTCATTCCCGGCCAATTCAGAAACCACCCAGGGGTGAACCCGGCAGAATGACATCGCTTTTTCCATCACAGAGAAGTGCGCAGTTTCATCCTGTCCCGCGTGTCATCGGATTCTTCACAATTCAAAAAAGGCGAAGCCTGCGCGGCACATCCCAGCGCGTGACGTTCACTTTCCACCACGCTCCGGAATCAGCGCTGCCCTGAGCTTGTCGACGGTGGAGGCCGGCACCGCGTAGGTGCCCCTGATAAGCTCGGTTGTCGCCTGCCCGCTCAGCGGGCGAAGCGCCATGTTCGCCTTGGCCACGTCGCGAGCGAACTCGGCGTCCTTCATCACCTCGTCAAAGGCTGTACGCAGAATGCCGACGCGGTCGGCTGCCACCTCTGGCGGCAGTACGAACGGGTAGGCGGTCTTGAATTTGACAGCGAAGAACCGCAGCATCGCGCGCGTTTCGTCGTCCGGCGCGATCTCGATTGCGGTCGGCACATCGGGAAGCTCCGGCAGCCGCTCCCCACCATATTGCAGGACGATGCGGACCTTCTTCTCGGTGAGCCACTGGGGACGGCTGGCGGTGATTGCCGAAAGCGCGGTGCAACTGCCTTCCACCTCACCGCGGTCGCCGGCCAGGAAGACATCGGCAGTGCCGGCATAGCCACTGATGATCTCGAGCTTGCCGCCCAGCAGCGCGTTCGTCAGGCGGGCCACGATGTAGTTGTCAGCGCCGGTCGAACTCGCGCCGACGATGCTCTTCATCGTGCGGACATCCTCGATGCTCCTGATTTTCGAGTCGGCGCGATACCAGAGCACCTGCGGCTCTTCAGAGGGCGTGCCGAGCCAATGCATGCGGTCAATGTCGAACTGCACATTGCCGCCAGAGCGCGAGAGGAGCTTCAGCGTCGGCTCTAGCACCACGCCGTTGAGCGGCAGCCCCATGACCGTGCCGTCGCGGGCGGCGCGGGTGTAGAGATGATTCATCATCGTCAGGCTCGCCGCCCCCGGCATGTTCTCGACGACAGCACGCGGATTGCCCGGAAGTTTCCGCTCGAGGTGAGCTGCAACGAGCCGGGCCATCATATCGTAGCCAGCGCCCGGCGTCGTGCCGACCAGCACCCGAATCGTCTTGTCCTTGAACGTTGCCTCACCGGATTGTGCTGTCGCAGCGCGTCCGCGAACCAACGGCAGAGCCGCCGCCCCCAGAAAAGCTCTCCTCGTCAAGCGCATCGATGGCTTCCTCCCTCCGATCGGGTCGCACAATCTGACCCTACATTGCACCGCGTTCCGAGAGTTCCCAGGGCACGCAGCCGTGGACTCCGGCTACGGTTTCTCATCGAGCCGCAGGCCATAAACCTGCTCGGCACTCTCGCGCGAGATGTAGCCGAGCCGCACGTCCGCTTCGATCCGCTGGGGGTCTCGCAGTCGGGGATCGCCGAAACCGCCTCCGCCGCCTGTTTCCACCACAACGCGTGTCCCGGCTGCGAGCTGCACGTTCTCCTTCAGAGCCGAGCTGATCTTGCCGTCGGGGCCCTGGATGGTCACCGCGCCCGGCAGCGCTTCCAGCCCGTAATTCAGACCCCACGGCGGACACTCGGTGCGGTCGAAGGTCGAGAATAACATACAGGGGACCTGTACCCGATAGCTCTTCGACAGACCCGGCCCGCCGCGGAACTGGCCCGCGCCGCCGGAGTCGGTTCGGATGGCGTAGCTGTCGATCTCGATGGGATAGCTCGCCTCCTGCACTTCGATCGGGATCGAGCGCGTGTCGCCATGGCACATGGTCCGGAAGGGCCCGGGTCCATCGGCATCGCACAAGGCGCCCCATCCGCCGAAGCCACTGTCGCTGCACTGGAACAGCGCGCCGCTGCCGGGCTGCTTGCCGACGAAGCGGATCGTGGAGAATGTCGCATAGTGACCGGCGGCAGCCTTGTCGGGAACGGCGGTGCCCAACGCGCGGATGACGAGATCGATCAGCGTCGGCAATGCCAGATTGTAGTGCCCCTTGGCCGCATTGGGTCCAGCGCTCATGACCGTGCCCTCGGGAAGCACCAGGTCAAGGGGCCGATAGCTGCCCTCGTTGGCGTCCTCGAACGGAATCAAGAGGTAGCGGAACGCCAGCCGTGCCACGGATTGCCCGCCGCCGCTGCGGCCTGCGTTCATCGTCGAAGCACGCTCGAGCGGCAAAGCCGAGAGATCGAACGTCATGCTATCGCCCGAAATGATCACCTTGACGCTGAGCGGTATCCGCTCGCCCGCATTGAGACCGTCATTGTCGAGGAAAGCGCTCGCGTCGTAAGTGCCGTCGGGGATCGCTGCGATCGCCGCGCGCGCAACCGCCTCCGACTGATCCCAGATGCACGAGATCGAGGCCCTGAACGTGGCAAGCCCATAGCGGCCGATCAGCTCGGCCAGCCGGTCGCGCCCCATCAGGCACCCGCCGATCTGCGCATCGATGTCGCCCATCACCTCCTCGGGGAAGCGCGTATTGGCGCGGATCATCCGATAGATCTCCGCCACCGGCTCGCCCCGGGACCGCAGTTTGACGGTATGGAACTGGATCCCCTCCTGGAAGATGTCAGTCGCGTATTTCGACAACGAACCGACGACTCGGCCGCCGACATCGAGCCAGTGCAACGTAACGAGGAAGAATGCCGCGAGCTCTCGGGTCTGCGGATCGAACACGGGCGTGTACATAACGACATTGTTGAGATGCTGGCCGATCGTGCCGCCATGGTTCGTGATGACGATGTCGCCCTCGTGCAGGCCGTCGCGGCCGTAGATCTCGAGCCCGTCGCGCACCGCTGCCCCGAGCACGTCGGCAACGAACAGCGGCATGCCGCTGGTGCATTGCGACAGCAGCCGTCCCTGCGCATCGACGACGCCGACCGCGTAATCCTTGTACTCGTAGACGAGGGGGCTGTAGGCCGTTCTGGTAATGTTGAGGTCGACCTGATCGGAGATGGAGACGAGCCGGCGACGGATCACTTCCACGGTCAGCGGATCCACAGCCAGAGTTGGCCCTGGGCATGCCGAGGCAGAGCCGGGATCATTTGGAGCAGTCAATGTGGATCTCCCCAAGGCTGCCGATGCTGAACGTATCTCGCGGGCCGACCAGCGTGGTCGATCCGTATTCCTCGATCACCGCCGGACCGTGGCTCGAGAACCCGACCGGCAAATGCGCCCGGACATGGATCGCCGTTTCCAGATAGCCGCCGGTCTCGAGGAAATACACCTGCCGCGTGCCGGCCGGCCCTGACTTGCCCGACTTCCCCCGTGCGATCGCGAGATCGGACAGCTTCGGCCTGCGGATGTCGAGCGAGGCAGTCGACAGCACACCGACGATCTCCACCGCGGCGCCGGGGCGCGAATGACCATAACGGTGCTGATAGGCCGTATCGAATTGCGCGCGCAGCACGAGAGGCTCCAGCGCCTCGGGCAGCGCGATACGCAACGAATGCTTCTGCCCCTTGTAGCGCATCTCGACGCGGCGTTCGAACCCGACCGCACCGATGCCGAACTCGTGCAGAAGTGCATCGCGGGAGGTTCGCTCCACCTCCGCGAACATCGTAGACAGCGATGCGAGGGAACCCGTATCGAGGTCGGCCAACAACGTGCGGACCGTATCGAGGCGCGCGTTCGCCAGCAGCATGCCGAGCGCGGAGAAATTGCCCGGCTCCGGCGGCACGACGACATGCGGAATGGAGAGCTCGCGGGCAAGCTCGGCCGCGTGGAGCGGGCCGCCACCCCCGTAGCAGAACAGCGCGAAGTCCCGGGGGTCGAGACCGCGGGCGATCGAGATCTGCTTGATCGCCTCGGTCATCGTCAGGTTGGCAATCGTCACCACGCCCTGCGCTGCACGCGTTTCGGAATCGCTCCCGGACAGGCCGAGCGGCACGGCCAGCCGATCGGCGATCGCGCGCCGCGCCCCCGCCTCGTCCAGACGCATCTCACCGCCGAGGAACTGCTCCGCATTGAGCCGCCCCAGCACGAGATTGGCGTCCGTCACCGTGGGCTCGACGCCGCCCTTGCCGTAGCACACCGGACCTGGCGTCGAGCCCGCACTACGCGGCCCCACGTTCATCCGACGCTGGCTGTCGACGGCGGCGATCGAGCCGCCGCCGGCGCCAACCTCGACGATGTCGATCACGTTGCCACGGATCGGAAAGCCGCGCAGAAAGCCGCCCACATAGTATGTCGACTCGACCGCGTATTGCCCGTTCTCGATCAGGGCGCACTTTGCCGTCGTGCCGCCCATGTCGAACGCTATCAGGTTGGCGAAACCCAGCGGCTGAGCATAGGCGGCTGCCCCTATCGAGCCGCCGACCGGACCCGATTCGACCAGCGCGATCGGCTCGTGCTCGGCCCGGCTCGCAGCCATGACGCCGCCATGCGATCCCATCAGCAGCAACGACCCTTCGAAGCCGCCGCTTCTCAGGTCGCCCTCGAATTTTCGTACATAGCTGCTCGTCTGCGGGCCGACGAACGCGTTGGCGGCAACGGTTGCCGTGCGTTCGAACTCGAACCATTCGCGCGACAGCTCGCTGGCTGTCGAGATGTAGACGCCGGGCAGCAACTCGGCGAGCCGCTTTGCCGTGCGCTGCTCGTGGGCCGGATTGGCGTAGGCATTTATGAACGAGATCGCCAACGCCTCGATGCCCGCAGCTTTCAGCCGGTCGGCGACGGCGTCGAGCTCCCCGTCGTCGAGGGGTTTTCGCACTTGCCCGTCAGGACCGATCCGCTCGTCCAACTCGAGCCGCAAATCGCGCGTGATCAGTGGAGGGTCGCGGCGAAAGCGAAGGTCGAACGGCTGGGTCCGGTTGCCGCGCCCGATCTCCAGCACGTCGCGAAAACCGCGCGTCGTCAGAAGCGCAGTCCGAGCACCCGAGCGCTGCAGCAGGGCATTGATGACCAGCGTGGTGCCGTGCTTGACCAGCTCGGTATCGCGCGGCGCGATGTCCGCCTTGGCAAAGCACTCGAAGATGCCTTTGCCGAAGTCTCCATAGGTCGTGGGGCATTTGGCCAGGCGCAGCTGGCCGGTCTCAAGGTCGCAGGCTGCGAGATCCGTGAAGGTCCCGCCGATATCGACAGCAACAATGTAGGGCATTGCAGCGACAGCCTCGCGCGACCGGGTTGACTGCAGATGGATCGCCTGCAGGCCGCAATAACCGGTGCGGCACGACGTTTCCCGCACATCATAGGAGCCGTCGCCATGGTGTCAAATGCGTGGGGAGGGCGCGCGGTAGTCAGCGTTGATCGGCCAACATTCATGAGGGCCTTGCGGCTCCCCTCCGAACTGCACATTTACCGAACGTCGGCTGCAGCTCGATCCGTTTTGCGTTGGACGACAAGCGCTCACAAACTCAATGCTTCCGCCAACCTCTTCATTCGGGTCATTCGGGCCGCTACGGCTCCTTCGGTTGGAAACCCGAGCCCTTCAGCAAGTCGGACCAGTATTTGGTGTGCTCGACGATCAGCCGGCCCAGCACCGCCGGCTCGCCGCCTCCGGCCTTGAAGTTGGCAGCCTCGATCCGGCCCCTCGTGACCGGGTCCGCCAACACCTGGTTCACAGCAGCATTGAGCTTGGCGACAATCGGCGCCGGTGTGCCAGCGGGAGCTGCCAACCCGAACCAAGCGCCATCATCGACGCCCTTCAAGTCGAGACCGGATTCTTTCAGCGTGGGCACATCAGGCAGCGACGGAAACCGCACTGGTCCCGACACGGCCATCATGCGCACTTGACCGGCTTTGGCCTGCGCTTCTGCAGTCGCGAAACTGACAAACAGCGTCTCGATGTGGCCGCCGACCACGTCTGTTATCGCTGGCGCGGTGCCGCGATAGGGCACATGCGCCATATCCAGACCGGTCGCCTGCAGGAACGCGAGCCCGACCAGGTGAGGCGGCGAGCCGACGCCGGAGCTGGCAAATTTGAACTCGCCCGGT
>CANJPN010000207.1 GCA_947475855.1 Bradyrhizobiaceae bacterium | reverse complement strand
GAAACGATGGCCGGCTTCTGCGATGATGCCACCGTCAGGCCGCCGGCAATCCCGGCCGCCTGACAATCCGAGCCGCGGCGCTCCGGATCATGCCTGTGGGCTTACACCACGTGTTGGGGCACTACCGAAGGCGAAGCGGGCGTCGGCAAGACCGCGCTTATCGAGTGGGTCGAGAGAGAGGCGATCAACAGTCTGGCCACATTCGTCATGGTGCAGTGCCTTCCGGAGGCGCAGCACAAGTCGTTGAAGGCGATCAGCCGCGTCGTCGGTCAAGTCGCGCGGCTACCATCGCCGTTGGACACCGGGGCTGCCCCTGGGGAGGTTATGATCGATGTGCTTCCTGGATTGGGCGACGTCGAAGGGCTGAAGCTTTTGCAAGCCTGTCGCGACGAACTTGCTTCGGTTGAGCCTTCTGTCGATGCGGTGTGCCGGCGGCTCGATGATTTGCTTGCGTACAAGTCCCTGGCAAGGGGCCTGATCGTGGTCATCGAAGATCTGCATTGGGCCGACGAGGCCACGGTGCGGGTGATCGAAAATCTGAAGGTGATGGCGGGCCGTGAGATAGCATTACTGCTCGTAGTTGCGTCGCGGCCCGACTCCGAGTTCAAACGCTCGGCCGAATTTAGCCAGTCGTGGCAGCGCCAGAATCTGGGGCGGTTTGCACAGACCGAGATCCAGAAACTCCTCGAGACGTGCGAATTCGCACCAAAGCTCGATACAGAGACCCGGGAGCGGATAGCGGAGCGGTCTGATGGCATACCGTTCTCTGCGCTCGAGCTTGCGGAATTGTGCGCCCAGAACTCGGACCGGGATGGCGACCATCGCCTTCTAGCGCGACCGAACAGACTGAACTCGGCATTGACGCGACGGCTCGATGCCTTGGAGATGTTGAAGCCGCTTGCTCAGGCGGCTGCGGTGCTCGGTCGCCTATTCGACAGTCGCATTCTGGCTGTGGTTCTTGGGATGGACCAACGCGTCATCGACGAGCGATTCGGCATGCTCGTCGATATGGGGCTGTTGGCCAGGCGGCGCGGCAATTCCTGGTTTTATCGTTTCCATGACGCACTTTTGTGGTCGCAGGCCTACGGCTCAGTGCTCAAAGGGCGGCGGCGGGATCTGCACCGCAGAATAGCGTGTGTCATCGAAGGGGCAGTGGGAGAAAAGTTCGACGTCGTGCCGGAGTTGGTCGCGCACCATTGGAAGAAGGCAGGTGTACACGCCAGCGCGTTCGAATGGTGGTTTCGGGCGTCGATGGAAGCGGCTGAACATGGGGCGCCAGCGGAGGCTGTCGCCTTCATCAACCAGGCACTTGCCGCCAAGCAGTTGGCGCCCGGGGTCTGTTCGGCTCACGATGAAGCAACGCTCATGAGCGTGCTTGGCGGCCAGTTGCGCGTGCTTCGTGGAAGCGCTTCGCGGGAGGCGGTCGCAGCATACGAGAGAGCGATGGAGGTGGTGTCGAGCATGGCTGCGCGGCCCGTCGACATCGACCTGGAAATCTCTTGGGGAGTCGCGACGATTCATCTGGTACGCGGCGATATTCTAGCTGCCGCAGTAGGAAGCGGCCGTCTATTGAGCGAGGCGACCGAGCGCGGTCGGCACGACATATCGTTATTGGCTCTTCGTGTTCACGGTACGGCGCGTTTGCTCGGGGGATCCGTGGGTGAGGCGATCGGACTGTTCGAGGACGCGACGTCACGCTACGACCGGCACATGCAAGGCGAATTTCAGCGGCGGCTCGTATCCGATCCAGGTGCGGTTACGTTCGCGCATCTGGCCACCGCGTATGCATTGGCCAACAACATCGAGGCCGCTCGAGCCCGCCGGAAAAAAGCGATTTGCCTCGCGTCGGAGACGAAGCATGCACATACGGCGGCGAACGTGCTCGGCGTGCTCACGATCAGCGCGGTGCATATGGGTGAAGCTGGTGTCGCCGCGGCGCTGGCGCGGGGATGTCGTGAGGTTTCGGTCCAGCATGGTTTCAAGTACTGGATCGCTCGCAGCGATATCATTCTTGCCTGGCATGACGCCGCGCATCGTCCGGCCGACGGTGTGGATGAGATGCGCAAGGCGCTGGAGGCCTACGCGGCGACCGGATCGAGCCGCGCCACCGTGTTCTCGGCGTGCCTAGCCGCCGAAGTCGCGATCAAGGCAGGCCGCCCGGAAGAGGCGCTTGCGTTTTTGGCGCCGACCGAAGATGCCGGACAACGTTGCGGCGAGTGGCTCTACATGCCGGAAGTGCAGAGGCTCAAGGCATGGGCCATGTTCGAAGCCGTCGCGGGGAGTATTGGTATCGTGGGGCAAATGCTCGACGAAGCCGAGGCGATGTCGCGCCAGCACGGATCGGTCGTGTTGGGGGCGCGTATCGTTGCCACGCGCGAGCGACTCCAGCGGCTCTCAAAACGGCGGCTCACTTCGCCCTTGCAGAGCCTCGCATGACGTAGCAGCTCGGCGCACTCAGACGAGGGCGGTTGCTGGCTGCTCGACGAAGCCCTTGTAGTTGGCGAGCAGCTCCGCGCCGAGTGCGCCGTCGACGACGCGGTGGTCGCAAGAGACTGTCACGGACATCTTGGTGACGAAACGAATGCCGCCGCCCTTGGCTTCGACGGGGCGGCGCTCGGCGGCACCGATGGCGAAGATCGTTGCTTGCGGCGGGTTGATGATCGCGGAGAATTCGCGCACGCCGTACATGCCGAGGTTCGAAATGGTCGACGCGCCGCCGAGATATTCTTCCGGCCGCAGCTTTTTGGCGCGTGCGCGTGCGGCGAGTTCCTTCATTTCTTGTGAAATCATGGCGATAGATTTCTGATCCGCATTACGGATGACCGGCGTTATCAGGCCACCGTCGATGGCGACAGCGACAGAAATATCGGAGTTGTTGAAATAAAGGATGCGGTCCTCGGCCCAGGCGGCGTTGGCGGCGGGGACGCGCTGCATTGCTGCGGCAAGGGCTTTGATCAGGAAGTCGTTCACCGAGAGCTTGTAGGCGGGCCGGCCGTCGGCAGTGCGGCGGACCTTTTCGTTTGCCTGATCGCGCACCTCGAGGAGTGCGTCGAGTTCGAAATCGGCGGTCAGGTAGAAGTGCGGGATTGTCTGCTTGGCTTCGGTCAGGCGGGCCGCAATGGTGCGGCGCATGCCGTCGATCTCGACTTCCTCGTAGGAACCCGGCGCGAAGAGCGCCTTGACCTTCTCGGCTGAAGGTTTGGTTGCTAGGGCGATGGGCACTGGTGCGCGTGATGCGGGGGCGGCGCCTGCACCGCTGGCGATGGCGACACCGACGTCGCGAGCAAGGATGCGGCCATGAGGACCGGATGGAGTGACTCGCGCGAGGTTGACGCCGGCTTCGGTGGCGAGGCGGCGTGCGAGCGGTGTTACAGTACCGCCGCCGGGAAGGCGCGCGGGGCCATAGTTGCGCTCGGGTGTGCGAACTTCGCGGAACGGCTCGAGCTGGACGACGGCGGCGGGCTTCGATGTAGCTGCCGGTGGAACAGGGGACGTAGTTCCGAACTGGCGCTGGGCGATGGCGGTCGGCAACGGCATTCCGCCGGGTGTGGAAGCAACCGGTGCCACGGGTGCTTTCGCGGAGCCGAAGGATGCTGCGATAGGCGGCGGCGCGGCTTTGGGCGCGGACGGCTTGGCTGGGGAGCTTGGAGCGACCGCCGACCCTGGCGCTGCAATGACGGCCACGATGGCACCCACGGGCACGACGCCGCCGACAGGGACACGAACCTCCGCCAACACGCCGGCAGACGTTGCCGGCACTTCCATCGACGTCTTGTCGGTCTCGATCTCGAACAGGTTGTCGCCGGCAGCGACCGGGTCGCCCGCCTTCTTGAACCACTTCACGATCTTGCCTTCGGCGACGGTTTCGCCGAGCTGAGGCATAAGAACGTCCATGTCGACTTCCCTTGCGGTTCGGGCCGATCCGATCGGAACCCAACGGTGTCCAGAGTGCCGCGAATGCCGGTAAACGCCATAAGCGCCATGCCAGCCTGCGGCTAAGCTATCTCAGTCTCTCCCACACGAGTTCGTTGCCGTTGCGTGCGGGGGCTTGCGGGCGCAGTACGACCCGGTCTGCGGTGAGGAACTCGTAGGCGCGAACAAAATCGGGGTGCCGTGTCCAACCTGGGTTTACACTGGCGGTGCGGTGGTGGGTTACGGTTCGGGCGCGCTCGTCGATGGTGTAGGTGCCAAAGTAGGCCCAGTACCTGCTCAGCGCTGTTTGGGCCTCGTCCGGCGTCGGTTCTTGGCCCGCGATTTCGATCGGAGAGTGATCGCCCTGGATCTGCACGGACATCCATCCGGTAGGGTCGTAAAAAATCAGCCCGGTCGGCTTCTCGCCTCGCTCGGGATTGACCTTGCCGTTGGTGAGTGCGGAGACGAGCCGCCATCCACCGATCAACCTCTGGGAATCTATGCCTTGGGTCATCGCTTGGTCTCGACAATGCGTTGCCAGACGATTTCGCCGTCTCTGTCGATGGGGCGCAGGATGAGCGTGTCCGGCGTCTTGAATTCGTAACGCCTGACAAGCGGCGAGGCGCCGCCGGGCTGGACAGTGGCTTCCTGGTGGTGAGTGATGGTGCGTGCGGTTTCGTCGATCTTCCATGTACCGAAGTAGGCGACGTAGCCATCCAGAGCTACCAGCGCTTCTCCCGGAGTCGGGCTAGCGCCAGCACGGGGGCGGGGAGATCGCGGTGCCGACTGTACCGACATTGCGCCGGAGGGATGATAGCACAACATCCCGTCGGCCGACGGCGACACCAGTCGCCAGAAGCCATGGAGTTGCTGAGCTGTCGCGCTGACAGTCATTGAGCTGCCCTTTGACCTCGATCTTTCACCAAGTCACGGAAACGTACTGGGTCTCGAGGAACTCCATCAGGCCTTCGTGCGCGCCTTCGCGGCCGAGACCCGATTGCTTCATGCCGCCGAACGGGGCGGCAGGATCGGAGACGAGACCGCGGTTGAGGCCGATCATGCCGAAGTCGAGCTTCTCCGACACGCGCATGCCGCGTGCGAGGTCCTTCGTGTAGAGGTAAGCGACGAGGCCGTACTCGGTGTCGTTGGCCTTTCGGATGACTTCGGCCTCGTCCTTGAAGGTCTGGATCGGAGCGACCGGTCCGAAGATTTCCTCCCGCAGCAGGTTCGCGTTGTCGGGCACGTTCGTCAGGACCGTCGCGGGATAGAAGTAGCCTTTGCCGCCCGGAGCCTTACCGCCTGCGGTGATCTTCGCGCCCTTCTTGACGGCGTCGTCGACGAGTTCCTGCACTTTGTCGCGGGTCTCCGCATTGACGAGCGGGCCGAGTGCGACGCCCTCGACAAGGCCATTGCCCATTTTCAGGGCGCCCATCTTCTCGGTGAGCTTCGTGCCGAATTCTGCGGCGACCTTCTCGTGCACGTAAAAGCGGTTCGCGGCGGTGCAGGCCTCGCCCATGTTGCGCATCTTGGCGATCATCGCGCCTTCGATGGCCGCATCGATGTCGGCGTCCTCGAAGACGAGGAACGGGGCGTTGCCGCCCAATTCCATCGCGGGCTTCACGATGTTGTCGGCGGCTTCGTGCAGCAGCTTGCGGCCGACTTCGGTAGAGCCGGTGAAGGAGACGATGCGGACGCGCGGGTCGTGCAGCATCTTCGACACGACGGGACCCGAACGACGGGAGGGGATGACGTTGACGACGCCTGCCGGCACGCCGGCCTTCTCCAGGATCGGCATCAGCGCCAGCATCGTGAGCGGCGTCTCGGAGGCGGGCTTCAAGACGACAGGGCAGCCGGCTGCGAGCGCGGGGCCGATCTTGCGGGTCGCCATCGCGGCGGGGAAGTTCCACGGCGTGACGAGGCAGGCGACACCAATCGGCCGGTGCTGGACGAGGATGCGCGCGCCCGAAGACGGTGCGATCGACATCTGACCGAGATTGCGGACGCCCTCCTCGGCGTACCAGCGGAAGAACTCGGCGGAGTAGGCGACCTCGCCGCGGCTGTCGGATAGCGCCTTGCCGTTCTCCAGCGTGATCAGTTTCGCGAGTCGCTCGGCGTCGGCCATGATCAACTCGTAGGCCTTGCGCAGGATTTCGGCGCGCTCGCGAGGTTTGCGGCCGGCCCAGTCGGCCATAGAGGCTTGTGCTGCATCGACGGCTGCCTGCGCGTCCTCGACGGTGGCGGAGGCGACGTCGCAGATCTTTTCTTCGGTAGCGGGATCGATGATGTCGAAGCGCGCGCCGTCGGAGGATTTCTTCCACTTGCCGCCGATCCACAGGTCGGTCGGCACGTTGGCGAGCAGGTTGTCGTAGGTGGTCTTGGCCATGGTGGTTACCTCGGGTATTCGCTGTGCGGATTCAGCGTGAGCATAGGCTCAGCAGTTTCATTCTGAATTTTCATTGGACGATCCGGTCGCCGCCTGCACCCACAGTACGTCGAGCGGGAAGGTGTGTACTTCGAACGGTGGCGCTGTGACGGGATCGGAGTCGCTGAAAGTTGCTGCAAGCTGCCACTTGCCGCCGACGAGTGCGAACACTTCGAGGGTGAGAGCGATCGGATCAACGTACCAGCAATGTTTGACGCCGAATTGAGCGTATATCGTCAGCTTGTCGGTGCGGTCGATCTTAGTCGTCGATGGCGAGAGCACTTCGCACAACCAGTCGGGTGGCGTTTCGATGAAGGCGGTTGTCGGGAACGGAGTGAGACGTTCACGCTTCCATCCGGCGATGTCGGGCACGACGATGTGCGCACCGAGATGCAGTTCGGGCTCCGGAATGAATCTCCAACCGCCCGGCCCTCCTCTCCCTCGGCCGAACGGGGCAGAGATTTCAGCGTTCAACTCTCCCGCGGCGATTCCGTGTCGTGGAGTTGGCCGTGGATGAGCATGAAGCACGCCGAACACGATCTCGCCAACGACGTGAGGCGGCAAAGCCTCGATGTCGGCGTAGGTTGCGGGGCGTGGCTTCTGGTGGAGCATAATGCCAATCTATCAGACGGAGAATGTCGGGTCGCGCTGCGCTCGACCCGACCTACGATGTCAAGCCGACAGGCTTCGCCGTACCGTTTCTGCGATCCGGTCGACCGTGGGCAGCACCATGTCTTCCAGGATGTCGGCGGCGGGCAGCGGGATGTGTGGCGTGGTGATGCGGACGATCGGGCCGTCGAGGTCGTAGAAGGCTTCGTCGGCGATGATTGATGCGATTTCCGCACCCCAGCCGCACAGGCGTGGGTTCTCTTCGACGGTGAAGACCCGATGCGTGCGGGCAACAGAGCCGAGGATCGTTTGCGTGTCGAGAGGCACCAGCGAGCGCACGTCGATTACTTCGCAATCGATGCCGTGCTGTTCCTTCAGGCGCTTGGCTGCTTCGAGCGCGCGCGGCACCATCAGCGCGAGTGCGAGGATCGTGCAATCCTTGCCCGGGCGCACGATCTTGGCGGTGCCGAGCGTGTCGAGGATTTCGCCGTCGGGCACTTCGCCTTTCACGGCGTAGAGCGACTTGTGCTCGAAGAAGATCACGGGATCGGGATCGCGCACGGCGGCTGCGAGAAGGCCGATCACGTCGAGCGGCGTGGATGGCGCCACGACCTTGAGGCCGGGGATCATCATGCACCAGTTCTCGACGCTCTGTGAGTGCTGCGCGCCGAAACGCGAGCCCGCGCCGTTGCCCGTACGCACGACGAGCGGGCACTTGGTCTGCCCGTTCGACATGTAGCGCGACTTCGGGAATTCATTGGCGATGAAGTCGAAGCAGACCGCGATGAAGTCCGAGAACATGATCTCGGCGATCGGCTTGAGGCCGGTCATGGCAGCACCCATGGCGGCGCCGAGGATGGCCTGCTCGGAGATCGGCGTGTCGCGCACGCGGCGCGGGCCGAACTGCTCGTACAAGCCGACGGTCGCCTTGAACACGCCGCCGGCCTTGGCCACGTCTTCGCCGAAGAAGATGACGTCGGGATCGCGCGCCATCTCCTGGGCGATGCCGCGGGCAACCGCGTCGCGATAGGTCAGTTCCGCCATGCCCAGCCCCCGTCTGCATATACGTCGGTGAAGATGATGTCGGTCGGCGGATTGGGCGCTGCCTTGCAGGCCTCGGTGGCCTCGTCGACGACGCGGAGGACGTCCTTGTCGATGTCGTCGATCACGTTCTGCCTTATGCCGAACTGCTTGAGGCGCTCGCGGTAGACCTTGATCGGGTCCTTCTCCTTCCAGCGCTCCAGCTCGCCTTCGGGGCGGTACTTCGCGGGGTCGGCGCGGGAATGTCCGCTGTGGCGGTAGGTCAGGCATTCGATCAGCGAGGGCCCGCCGCCGGCACGTGCCTTGGCGAACGCCTTCTGCGCTTCGCGATAAACGACGTCGGCGTCGTTGCCGTCGATGACGATCTTTTCGAGACCGTAGGCCGAGGCGCGGTCGCCGGCGGGGTTGTGGACGGCCGTCACCTCGTGGATCGGCGTGTATTCCATGTAGAGGTTGTTCTCGCACACGAAGATCACCGGCAGCTTCCAGATGACCGCGAAGTTGAGCGCCTCGTGGAAGGCGCCGATGTTGGTGGTGCCGTCGCCGAAGAAGCAGACCGAGACGAAATCCTGGCCCTTGTATTGGGCGGTGAGGGCCGCGCCGCAGGCGATCGGCAAATGGGCACCGATGATCGCGTAAGAGCCCATCACGCCGTGTTCCTCGGAGGTGAGGTGCATCGAGCCGCCCTTGCCGCGCATCAGGCCGTTGTCGCGCTGCATCAGTTCGCCGAGCACCTTCTCGATGGGTACGCCACGCGCGAGCGTGTGTGCGTGGCCGCGGTAGGTGCAGAAGGTAAGGTCGCCTTTTTTCATGGCGACGGCGAAGCCGGCTGCGATCGCCTCCTGACCAAGCGAAAGATGGCTCGTGCCTTTTACGAGATTCTGTAGGAACAGATCGTAGGCGCGCTGCTCGGCTTGGCGGATCTCGACCTGGGAGCGATAGAGTTCGAGGCGCTTGGCTTCGCCGATATCATCGTTCAATCCCGGCAATGAGGGTAAACCTGATGGGTTACCTGCGGTTTGAGCCGTGCCACGATCCCTCGTCTTGGCCATATTCGTCCCTCGATGAAGCCGCCGCCACGGTGTGCGGGCGATCATATAAATGCTATTCGGCCATCGTGCAATCGTTTGCTTTTCAGCGATTGCATGATGTTAGCTGGATGCTCGCCGACGTAATCCGGTGTGAGAGCTGCTGTCGTACCCAGACCCACGTTCCAGGGCGTTGGGTAGATCCGCCCCGGTCGGAAAGTCTAGCGCGGCGACACTATTTCACGGCCTCGAGTTCGACTAGGGTACGCAACCATAATTCGCAAGGGAGGAATGTCTCGATGAATAGGACGATCAGGACGTATGTATTGAGCATGGTTATGCTCGGAAGTGCGGCCACTGCCGAGGCACAGCAGTCCCGGCAATGGGTGATCGCGACGGGCGGCACCGGGGGCGTCTACTATCCGCTGGGCGGCGGTCTCGCGAACATCTTGGGCAAGTCCATTCCTGGTGTCGTCGCGACGGCGCAGGTGACCGGCGGTTCGGTGGACAACCTGCGCCTGCTCGGAGCGAAGAAGGCCGACATCGCTTTCAGCCAGGTGGATGCGGCGTGGGATGCCATCAACGGCACCGACAAGTTCACAACCGGCAAGCTCGACATCAAGGCGCTTGCCGTTCTTTATCCCAACCACATGCACGCTGTTTCGATTTCGACGACGGGTATCAAGTCGGTCGCTGCGATGAAGGGACGGCGGGTGTCGACCGGATCGACGGGGAGCGCGACTGAAGTGTTCGCGAACCGCGTTCT
>CANJPN010000206.1 GCA_947475855.1 Bradyrhizobiaceae bacterium | reverse complement strand
GTGGCTGTGGTGCCGCGGTGGATTCCACGACGGGGACGTGCGACGGCGTAATGGCGGGAGCGGCAACGGCTGTCGGCTTCACCTCGACCGTCAGTATCTCGCGGTGTATCAGGGCGCTGGTCGCTGTCAGCACGGCGAGGTCCAGCACGATCTTCCCAGCCGAGCGCACGCGCAGGTCGATTGCGGCCCGGGGAATGTCTATGCCGTCGATGAGCCAGCTTTCGTCACCGACTGAAATTCCGTGTGACAGTATCGCGGGCTGGGGCACGCCTCGCAAGATCGCGTAGCCACCGGTCCCATAGTCGCGGTCGATCTTGAAACCAAGCGGCAGAGAAACCGCGCTATCGGCGGTCGTTTCCAGAAACCGGTGGACAGTTGTCGGTTCGCCAAGTGGAACAGCGGGAGGTGGCACCACCGCGGGAACTGCGGCTGCGGCTGCTACTTCGACTGCTGCGGGGACCGCAACAGAAGCCGGGACTGAACTTGGCGAGCGAGCGGCCTCGATACGTGAAAGCTCCAGCAGGCTGCGCTCGTCGCGGAGGACATTCGCGAGATCGGCCATAGTGCGAGATGGCGGCGCCACCGGCTTATTCTCGGGAACCGCCAGGCTCTTTGTTTGCGGGACAACCGCTGCAGTCTGCGGCGGCGATAACGCGGTTGCGGGCTGCGCCTTCGCGGCCTTGCCGATGGAGCGGTCCGAGGCCTCGGGGATCCCGGCTGCGGGCTTTGCACTCAACGTCGGCTGGACGGCTTTCGGCGCGGTCACCGCGCGCCGCTGGGTGAAGTACTCGGTCCCCAGCGTAGATGCCATGAACAGCGCGAGCGGCAGCAGGGAAATGCCGATATGTTTCAGCTTGGCGGCCGTCGTCTCGCCATCCGGCGTCCCATTAACCGTCCCTACTTTGTCAGTCGCCGTCCCGATATCGGACATCGTCGTCTCCCGTCGAACCCAGAGAAATCAATTCCGCTATGTTCAGCAAGTTCCCAGCCACTTCGCACGGCAGGGAAGCCGTATAGCAACGTCTTACGATCATCCCGAAACCCAGGCCTCGACCCGCCGGTTCAGGCGCGTGCCTTCCGGCGTACCATTGCAGCCGACCGGTGCGAGGGGACCATAGCCTTTGCTCTGCACGAGCTTGACGTCGAGGCCCGAACCGGCGGCCTGAAGCAACAGTGAGCGGACCTGCGCTGCTCGCCTCGCCGCCGCAGCCATGTTGGCCTGAAAGCGTCCGGCGCCATCGGTGAAGCCCGCAAGGATGATGCGCTTACCCGCAAGCTCCGGCTCCTTAAGTGCGGCGGCCAATCGCTGAATTTCGCGCCGTGAGCGGGTATCCAGCTCATTGGTTCCGGGTACGAAGCGGAACGTCACCGACAGACGCGACGCGCCGCCGAGATCGTTCAGCATCTGGCGCAATTCGGCGGCATCGAACGCACTCGGCGGCGCATTCGCGGCCCACGCCATCCGCTCGGCCTGCTCTTCGATCGGAAGCGATGAAATGGACTGGTCGACGATGCGCCCGGCACCGATCGCGTTCACCACTTCGCCCGACTGCGCGACACGCGCCAGACCCCGCGCCGACGGCTGCGCCAACTGCGGCGCGAACTGAAGTGAGAGACGCCGCACGAGAGGATACTCGCCCGTCTTCACTGCGAAGCTCGTAGGTCTGACGACCAAACCGCACGCGGTCTCCAGATTGATCGCACGGGCACTGCGTTGGGCCGCCAGAGACACGAGCGCAAGACCGCGCGGGTCCTTGGCGGCGGCATCGGCGGCTTCGGCCTCGCTGAGCATACGGCGGGCTTGACGCGCGTAGTCGAGACCACGCGGTTTCAGAACCTGGCGAGCGAAAGAGTCCAGGCTGCCAGCGCCGTCCGGCGGCAGATAAAGCTGGATCGCGCCTGGAGACTGCCCGAGTTCATACCAGTCGGTGATCTGGCCGGCGGCGACCTTGGCAAGATTGTCCAGGGAAATGGAAGCAAGGGCGCTCGCGGGTGCGGCGACGGCTGCGATACCATCGAGGCCGACGATGATCTCGGTCTGTTGTGCAGCGGCAGGTTGGCGTTGTCGCCCGCGAGCTACGGCAAGCGCGCGCGGCTCAGTCTCGGACAAGAGCGGCTTGTCGATCAGTGCGATAGCTGCTGAGCCACGCTCCAGCGAAAGCAGCCCAGAGGCGGTGCCACTTGCATTGACATCGATCGCCGCCAGTTCCACGCCGCGCCCATCGAGGATACGGTAGAGCATGCCGCGACCGGTCTCCCGGCGTTGCTCGCCGACACTCGCGCCGATGCTGCTGGCATAGTCGCGGATCAACTGCGGGATGAACTCGGCGGCAAGCGACGACGCGCCTTCGATGCGAAAGACGTCAGGCTTCACAGGGCTGGGCCGCTCCGACAACGGGAGGATCGCTGCGACCGGCCTGCCGCACGCCTCGCCGATGCATTCGAAGCGCGAGGCGTCCATGGTCAGCACGCCCGCAGCTCGCGTAGAGATGACGTACTTGGTGCCGTCGAAGCCCTTGAGCTCGCCGGCGATCTGGAAACCACCGCCGCGCATTCGAAGCGTCACTTCGGGAACCGGAACGGGAACGGGAACGGGGGCCGGTACGGCAGGAGACGCCTGGACTGGTGCCGACTGTCCCTCGCTTACGGACGCATCAGGAGTGGAGTTCGATGCATTATTCGCGCTCCCGCCATCCCGTGGCGTCGCCGCCGGATCGACTGCTTCATTGTCAACCAAGGGCGGGAGAGCGGGCGCCTTCTCCGGCTGATCAGCCGGCATCGTGCGAGCCGTTTCGAAGGGCGGCGACGTCGGCCGCGCCGCAATGGTCACGGGTGCGAACGGGTTCCCATCACCAGGCTTGCCGCCGAACAGGAGCACCGCGCCTGAAATCAGCATCACGCTGCTGGCGGCAATGAACGCGCCCTGTCGCGAGATTGAATACCGCGGCGGATTTTCCTTATTGCCGGCCTTCGTGCCGGCGATACGCTCTGCATCGCTATCACTCGATGCGGTCGCGTCCACCTCACGCGGAACCGACACGTGCATCGCCTCGCGCGCGGCGCTCAATTGCACGACGTTGCCGCCCATGGCCTCAGCGACACTTGCAGTCGCGGGGGTATCGTGATCGAGGGCGGTGACGGGCACGTGGCCCGCTGCAGATGCATCCAACGTCTGTTGGTTGGCCACACCGCCGCCGCTTGCCTCGCGCAACATCCGAGCCGGCGCGCTGTTGGCGACGGCAGTCTCCAGCGCGGCAGCCGGTGTGACAGCCACGCCGGTGGAGGCTTTGGCTTTCGTCTCCGAACTGCCAGCCGAAGCGGGCCTGGTCGGCTTGACCACCGTCAAGTTGCGCCGGCGCGGACGCGCGGTGGGCTTGATGCTCGGCCAAAGGAATTCGCCACGCACGCCCGCCGATCTTACCTCGATGACGCCCAGGGTTCCTGGCAGCAGCGCAGCGCACTCCACGATATCCGGGCCGATGAGGATTTCGATGCCACCGGTCGCTGCACGGATGGCACGCGGGGTGAGCTCGCCCTGTGGCCAGGCTTCGCCGGACGCCAGATCGTTATTGCCGCGCGCCTCGACCGGCTTCAGACGGAATGTCGCTCCGTCGGGCAGGCTCGCCACATCTCGCAACAAAAGCACGGCGTAACCGCCTTCGGGATGACTGGCGTCCTCCAGCACCTCGACGCTGACCTTCTTCACGCGGAACCACTCCTGCATCAATCATTCAAGAAAAGCCAAGTCGAGCCATCAAATGGTCGTGTCGAGCAACATCAGGAGCTGGCCGAGCCTGCGGTTTTCATCTGCATTGAGATCGCCTTCACGGAGTGCTGCCGCGTTCTCCGCCACGAGCATCGTGAATGCCTGGGACCAGTCGGCAAAGAAGCGGTCTTCGCTGGCAGCCTCCGCTTCGTTCAACCTTGCGAGGTCGACGGAGGGACGCGGCGGAAAGATCGGGATCTCGCGCTTGCCCTTGCGGCGTGGACGGCTGTTGGAACGGCTGTCCGTGTAGCCAAGCCACATCACGTACTCGCCGATCACACCCGCCGCACACATGGCGGCGACGGCAACGCGGCGATCGAGATCGGCCTCGCCGGCCGTCGACGACTCGACCCGGCTCGCGATCACACCTTCCAGATCAATGCGTGCCGCGCCGACGATCAACTCGTCGACGAGGCTGGCAAGAACGGCCGGCGGCAGCATGAAGCGGCGGCTGGCATTGATCGCGCCAGCGCCGGTTCGCATCTGCTCGATCCAGTGCGCGACGGCGGCCCGGGCAAAGACTGCCGCCTCACCCGGTCCGGGATTTTCCGCTGCAGCCGCTTCATGTTTGCGAAGGACCGCTAGATTAGCGAGCACATCGGCAATCTCGCGCTCATGAGACTGCAATGCGCGGACGAGAGCACCGAGGCGGTCGCCCTCGGCGCATTGACGGATGCGCCGGACGACGAGCAATGCCGCCCCATGCCGGCGGGACTGCTGCACCGCCTGATTGTCGGAGACGTAATAGCGCTGCAGCCGATCTTTCATCCCCTGACGCAGGCCGGTCAGGGTCGATAGCACCTGCCGATGTTTGACGCGCATATCGCAGACATCGCCGATCGACTGAGCGAGATACGTGATCCCCCCATCATTCAGCTCCATCGCCTCGCTCCAGGCGCTGCCAGGATCGGCAACGTGCCGGCGTGCAGTCTCGCTGTCGAGGAAGTCGAGGCGCGCGCGCTCGATGCGCTCGATAACCGTCGAGCGGTATCCGATCTCGCGGCCTTGCGCATCATAGTCGCACAGATGCTTGAGCTTGGTGCCGGCGCTGCGCACGAGATGCACGTTGTCGAACGGGCGGCCCGGCGTCCAGGCGCGGGGCCAGCCGTGCTCGCGGCCGAGATCGTCGCACAGGATCGAAGCGATGCGGCCGCCTAGGTCCACCCGGCGCTCGCCACGGCGAACCGGGTCGGTCAACTCGCGATCGAGCTTGGTGAACACGACGAACAGGCCGTTGTCATGGGGCTCGCGCTCGGTCGGGTCGGCTCCATGCGTGCGCTCGACCCAATCACCGACGAGGCGCGGCAGCTCGCCGAGCTTCCTGATGGAAGGATCGATGCACAGGACGAGACTCGTAATCTCACTGTCCGCCGCGTAGCGCTCGAGCAACATGACGGCCTTCGCCTTCATGAAAAGCTGCGCGATCAACATCGGGTCTTTCGTGATCGCACCGATGAGACCAGGCACGGGTTCGCGCGGCTCGATCGCCGGCATCTCCAGCACGTCGGCTTTCTCCAGCAGCTCGCTCGAGTAGCCACGAACCGGCAGGCGAACTTCTGTGACCAGGGCCGCCAGCACGGGTCTGGTGAGCGACACCCATTGGCCCAGCTCCGTGCGCACGACGATCGCCTCGGTGGTTTCATCGGTGAGACCGGTCAGCGTCTGCGCGGAGAGAATACTGTCTGCGCGGCGCATGAACCGGCCGGTGCGCTGATCCAGTCCCAGGATCGCATCGAGCGCGCAGCTCGCCTCGCGCCCGAAGCCCAAGCGGCCCAGCGCGTCGGCCAGTTGCTCGAAGAGGCGCGTCAACGGCGGCAGTCCACCCCAGAGGAACGACAACAGCCGTGCGCGATCCGCATTGGTGAGGCGCGCGCAATTCTCGGCGAGAAACTCCCAGAAACCGGCGGCTGCGAGCACACCGAGCGTTGCCTCGTCGACGAACCTGCCCGCGAAATAATCGCGGACCTCCCACACGTCGTCCTCGCGCAGGCCCGCGACCGGCGCAGGGCTCGACCTGTCGAGCGCTTCCTGAAGAGCGCTGCGAACCTCGATGACGCCGGGCACTGCCTCGCGGCGCTCCGGCACGGCCTTGATGTAGGCGCTGCCGACGATCTTGATGAGATCGGCGAGCGATGTCAGCCGCACCGAGATCGGAAAGTTCTGCGGCGCGGGCCGCGCCTTGGCGGACAGCCGGATGACCGCGCTGGCGCCGAGCCGCCCGCCTTCAGGCACGATCTGGCGCGCGAACGCGATGCTGTCCTGGATGCCGTCAAAACGCAGCGAGAGTGCCGCATTTCCGCGCTCCACCAGCGAAGAGACGAGGTGCGTCTTGCCAGAGCGACGCGGGCCGACGACAGCCACGCACGTCATCGTGTTGACGGCGGCGGCGAGGCGTTGCGCGCTCTGCCCGGAACGATAGAAGTCACGCAGCAGCGAAATGCGTTCTGCACCGACGAGGTCGGCGTTGTCGTCGATCCATTCCAGCAGTTCGGCGGATGCTTCGCCCATCTGCTTGCACGACATTGCCAGCCGGTTCTCGAAGTAGCTCATTGGCCAGTCCCTGTCGGTACGGATGCGAAGTGTCCGCTGTCGAGCCAATGCCCGTCGGCGAAACTTCGTGTCTTCAGTCGCAGAATGATCTCGCTGGGATCCAGGCGGCCGCCGTCACCATCGATGGCCGACACCAGCTTGAGGCCCGCTGGCTGTCCGCGCTCGGGCTGCACGAGTTCCAGAGTGACACGCAGCGGCAGCTTCGGACCACGCCCGGCAGAATCGGGATTGCGTTCGATCACCCAGGCCACGCGCGCGGGCCAACTCTCTATCGACGTGGAGCGGCGACCGATCAGCGTGGGTAGCTGGGCGATGACGGTCCGCACGCTCTGAGCGGGTGCTTCACGAACAGTCGATGCGCCGCGCGGATCGTCGCGAACGATACCGCCGGCGATCTCGAACAGCATGTCTTCCTGGCGTATGAGCAAACGGCGATCGAGCTTACCGATAAAGTAGGCCTGGGCCGCGCGATCGAGTGGACGCACGACGATGGCGGGACCGCCCTCGCTGAAGGTGCCGCGCGCCTGCAGCAATGCTCCGGCAACGCCAAGCAGCTTGGGATCGCCTAACTCGCGCCCAGGATACCAGCTGGCAAACCGATGCTCGTGCAAGTTCACGACGCGGTCGGGCCTGACCGGCATGCCCGCGACGATCGCGGCCGAAAGAACCGGCAGCCTTGTGCCTTCGCCTGTAAGCAGTATGAGATCGCAATCGAGCGCGCCGACCACGCGCACGACACTGTCGAGCATGGGCCGCAGAGCCTGCCGCGCCGCCGTCGCGAGGTCGCGCATCAGGAATGTCACGCTGACATCGAGGGGGGCGAAACCATCAGCGCCGTCGTCAGCCGCCACGATATCCAACCGATCGGACACGAGCTTGGCATCGACGCCGACGCTGGCAAGCAGCGTCGCCAAGGTGAGCTCGGAGGGTGCGTCGCCGGCATCTGCCTCGCAGTTGGCATAGAGCTTCAGCAACGCGGTCGCAGCCGGAGCGAGCATTTCCGCGACGAGACGGCGCCCAAGATCACCGGCCCAAGCGGGGCGGTTGCGATCGTCGGGCCCGAGCAGAGCATCGAACAGCTTGCGGGGATCCGCATGACGGCATTCCGTCAGCCGCTCCTCCAACGCCGGCAGAATGAACCGTGCAGCAATCGCCTCCACGACGTCGTCGCAGCCGATTTCGAAGCCGTCGACAATCTGGCGACTTGCGGCGAGCGCGCCGCCGGGGGCTGCTTCCCAGGTCGCGACCGACAGTCCGGTCATCGCTGCACCAACGTCGAGCGTCGCGATGCGCAAGGCGCGTGCCCCGGCGAACCCGGATCGTGCTCGGCCTGCAATCGCCAAAAGGCTGTCGGACCTGCCGCGAAACTTGTAGGCGATTTCGTTTTCGAGATAGGCGACCTGCGTGCTGGTTGCGGCGTCAGCGACGACGACGACGGTTGGCGGCAGGGGCGCCAACTCGTGGCCTTCGATCGACCAACCCATCGACTGCCAGACGAGCTTGACGGCGGCTTCGACGCGGCGGCGCAGAATGGCCACTTCGTGCTCGCTCATGCCGGCCGGCGGAGTGAGGAGAATTCGCTCAAGCCGGCGGGGCGACGCGGATTTCCCATGCTGCGCGCGGGCGTCGGGAGAATTGATCGCTCCGATCGTGTGCATGATAATCTCGGCGGCGAGTAGCGACACGAGCGAAGAACGTGAAAAGCGTGGCTTCGTGGTCGCGACGTGTGCGCCGCGCCCTTCGATCAGATCGCCGGCTTCCGTGAGATAGGCCAGGATGCTGCCGGATACGACGGGATTGCGGCGCTCGCCGACTTCGGCCGCGTGCCCTGCGAATCGCCAGACGTGGCGGCTCGGGCGCTCGTCCCATACGTAATGCATCGGACTGGAGACGCCGGTCATGGCATCCGGGGCTGAGGTTTCGCGAGCGATACGATCCGCTTCCGCGCCGATGCGCGAGGGGCTCGGCCAGTGGAATGCGCGCATGCGGCCGCTCCACCGCGACAGCGCCTCGTTGCCGAAGGCGGCACGCGAGAACGTCAGCCGGCTGGCGCAGGGCCCCGCCACGACGCGTGCCGGTTGCGACAGATCACGCAGCGCGAGCTGCCACATCGCCACGCCGGGATCGCCTGCAGCGCCTGATTTGGTCTGACCTGTCTTGGATTGGGTGGGAACGTTGCGTTCCTGGATCAACGCGCCGATGCGGCTCGTGCCCAGATCGAGTGCGAGATCGACCGGTACCATGTCGGCGAAGGCGCCGACGGCGTTGGGCTCCATGAAACGAAGCGCCGGCAGGTCGCATGCCTCCTTCAGAACCGCAAGGACAGTCAAATAGCCCGCCAAATGAGCCAGCGCGCCGGCTTGATTTGCGTCGCTCTCCCGGCTCTTGCGACCAGCATCGAACGCCGCCTTGATCCAGTCGTCGACCCAGGCCTCGGATACGAACCACGCGACATCAGCGACATCGTCGGAGAAACGGAATGGCGCGCCAGACTTCAAGTCGTCGTGAGTTGGTCCGACATAGGCGCGTGAAGGACTGGCCGCGTCGAATTCGATGGACGTGTCGATCGCGAGGACGACGCGGTAACCCGAGTGGCCGGACTCATCGGGTTGGCGGGTGACAAAAACGCGCGTCCAGTTCGACGGCCCCTCGTCCAGAACGGGCGTATCGTCGTCCTCGCGGCGGGAAACACGCATGAACGGCAGCGGAAGCCACGTATCGAGGAACGGCGCCAACGCATCGCCACCGCCGATCGCATACGTGCGAGCGGGATCGCACGGCGCTCCCGTCAGCGGATGATGGAAAACACCGTCACTGGTCGCTGCCACGTGCAACGAGGGCTCGCCACCATCGGCCGCCTCCTCGAAGAACCGGCGGCGTGTCTGCGCCACGAGCACTTCGGACATCTCGAAATCGACGAACTGGATCGAGCTATTGGGGACGAGTGTCAGGAGTACGGATCGCGCGGTCGACGCGGGAGCGCCGGTTTTACCACCGTCCTCGCCACGAGCGCCCGGTGCCACTTCGCCCAGATCCAGCATACTCACACGTCCCGATCCGCCTTCGCGAAGCGAAGTCCCAGAATTGAACACAGGTAATTCGAACGACCGTACAGGCTCCTGCCTTAGCAAGAACCGGGCTCCCTCCCCTGCTGTGGGTACCGGCCCGATCGATAACCTTAAGTCCGCTCCGTCGTTCGCGAATTCGCGTTGATCCCCGCAGCCTTACGATAGGCAGCAACGCGGGCGGGTCAAGCTGCCAAGAGGTCGAAGTTCCTTCGTCATATGCGCGATGACGACGCGCACCGGGGATGCATTTCCCGTTCGCCGACGACGGCAGGCCAGATCACCGCGGTCAGAGACCACCGCGGTCAGCGGGCTTCCCCGGCTGCCCCCTGCGGAGCCTGCGCACAGACCCGGCCCAAGTCGGCGGCACGATCGTACCAAGCCTTGGCGATCCGACTGGACTGGTAAATCCCCAAGCCATGCTCGTGC
>CANJPN010000205.1 GCA_947475855.1 Bradyrhizobiaceae bacterium | reverse complement strand
GTGGTTCTCGCGGATGACGCTGATGTTCCAGAAGGAGGTTGCCGAGCGCATCGTGGCTGCGCCCGGCACCAAAGCATATGGACGGCTATCGGTAATCTCGCAGTGGCGGTGCGAGGCTGGCATTGCGCTCTCCCTCAATCCCTCGGCATTCACACCGCCGCCAAAGGTCGAGAGTGCGGTGGTCGACTTTACTCCCCGCCGGATGATGTCGCCGATGTGTGATGTGAAGGTGCTGGGGCGTGTAACGGGGGCGGCTTTTGGGCAGCGTCGCAAGATGCTGCGCTCAACGTTGAAGAGCGTGACCGAGCGTCCTGAAGCATTGCTGGACAAACTCGGAATCGCCGGTGACCGCCGGGGCGAAACGCTATCGGTTGAGGAATTCGCCCGGATCGCGGCGGCTATCGAACATCGATAGCACGCGCGCAACCCCGGAGACTTACACAACTACTTCGGCTGATCACCCGTTTGGGCGGCGCGCCGCTTCTGTGAGCGCCGGTCGAGCATGTTCAGGGATTCGACCAGCACCGAGAATGCCATGGCCATGTAGATGTAGCCCTTCGGTACATGCGCGCCGAAGCCTTCCGCGATCAAGACCATACCGATCATCAGCAGGAAGCCCAGCGCCAGCATGACGATCGTTGGGTTGTTGTTGATGAAGTTCGCCAGCGGCGTTGCAGCGAGCAGCATGACGAGCACCGTCACCACAACGGCTATAACCATGATCGGCACGTGCGGCGTCATGCCGACTGCCGTAATGATGCTATCGATCGAGAAAACGAGGTCCAGCATGACGATCTGGCCCATTGCAGCTGCGAACGACATCGTCCCTGCGCCACGAACGAACATGTCGGGGCCGGGATCTGGATCGACGCGATGATGAATTTCCTTCGTCGCTTTCCAGACCAGGAACAAGCCGCCTGCAATCAGGATCAGGTCACGCCACGAGAACGACTGACCGAGCACCGAAAACACGGGAGCGGTCAATTTCACGATGATGGCGATGGTGCCGAGCAACGCCAGCCGGAAGACCAGTGCGAGCCCGATACCGATACGGCGGGCTTGCTCGCGCGTTTCCTCCGGCAGCTTGTTGGTCAAGATCGAGATGAAGATCAGGTTGTCGATACCGAGCACGATTTCCAGCGCGATCAGCGTGAGCAAGGCGGCCCAGGCGGCCGGGTCTGTCGCGAGGGTCATCAGATATTCAGGCATGTCGGCGCTCCAGGCATGACAAGTTGGCCATAAAATCAATGCAGGCCGCCAGGGGAGGACGGCCTGCATGCGCCGTGTAGGACGGCGTCGGGACGCTAATCGGTCCCGAGTTCTGTGGTGGTCGTCCCGTGAACTATGTCCTCGACAGAGACGCGGGACGCCCGGTTCATTTGAGTATCTGCGCTTTGACCCAGGTGAGCAGGTCGGCCTCGCAACCGGTGCTGTAACCCTTACAGGCGACCTCATGTGATCCGTCGTAGATCATGTCGGCGGCGACGTAGAGAATTACAAGCAGACCAATCCAGGTGATCCACGGATACTTCACGAGGAGCGAAGCAATGTAGTGCGAGGCAACGGCCATGAGTACGATCGCAATGGCGAGGCCCAGGACGAGCACCAAGGTGGAACCCTTCGCCGCGCCGGCAACCGCCAAAACGTTGTCGAGGGACATCGAGACGTCGGCAACGATCACCTGCCAAATGGCAGCCCACATACCGAGTTGGCGGGCGGGTGCCATGCCGTCAGCGGTTGTTGCAGCAGCCCCGAGCGAGTGCGGTTCATTCGCGTGGGAGTGCTCCTGGATCTGCTGGTACATCTTCCAGCAAACCCAGAGCAATAGAAGGCCACCGGCCAGTGTAAGGCCGACGATCTGAAGAAGCTGCGTCGTCAAACCTGCAAAGATGATGCGGAGAACGACGGCCCCCGCGATTCCCCACATGATCACGCGGGAGCGCAACTCGGGCGCCACCTGCGAGGCGGCGAGACCGACGATTATCGCGTTGTCTCCTGCGAGAACCACATCAATGATGATGACGTTGAGCAGGGACACGCCGTTCAGGCTGAACCATTCAATTATTGTCTCAAGCATTTCCAATCGCCTCGCCGGTAGAACTCAAGATTGAACTTCCAGTGCCATGCCAGGCATGCAGGCACTGGAAGCGTTGCAATTCATCGAACTGCGTCGATGCTCTTCACTGCCGGATCCGGGTCGCCGATGATGGCAGCTACGAAACCGAAGAAGATGACGAGGCCGGCAAGGTGTAGCCGCTCGGTGATCGGTGTGGCCGTACCGCGATGCCGCCAGGAAACAACGCCAGCCATCACGACAGACGCGGTTACCAGGATGATGCTCAGCAATGGAAGGACGAGGGGATGTGAGTGAAGCCAAGCTATCGCCGTGACGAACGTCAAAGCCACCGCGGCAATGGCGATGCCGGGATCGCTGTCAAAACCATTGGCCTTCGTTTCTCTCGCTCGGTACTGCAGCTCTCCAGTTTTCATTTTGCTTCTCCCTTGTCGCTTTTCCACTCGGGGATTGAAAAGACGCTTACGCCGCGCCGTTCATTGCAAATGCTCCGTTTGCCTGTTTGCGGCCAATCGGATTCGTCGAGAGCGCTGATAGGTTGCGCCGAACAAAGGACGCTGGTGCGATCGCAAATTCGCCGATGAATCCTGAGAGAAGCGCCGAAAACGCGGGCGTTTCATCGGTCTGCGCACGTCGTTGCGCGGGGCGGCCATTCAGTCATCGGGGCTGCAGGCCGAATTCATCGAAATTTTCGATAGGTCCGATCGGCGGGCGATCGTCGGGTGAATTATTCGCCGCAGTAGCTACATGCATCCCATGTGCTCAGGCGCGAGAGCGTGCGCTGAGACAGCAGCGCGGACGTGGAACGCCATTGCTACGCTCGCGACCATGAGGGGGGATTGATGGACGCAAACAATTTGACCGAAGCAACGCTGCGGTTCGTGCGAGAGAACGAGGCGCTCGTCGAAGCGGTATTGTTCATTCTGGCTTTTGGTGAATCCATCGTCCTGTTTTCATTCTTCATCCCGGCCAGCATTTTGTTCTTGGCTATCGGGGGGCTGCATGGCGCCAGCGGCGGAAACCTGCTCCCGCTCCTGCTCGCGGGAACGTGCGGCGCATTCCTCGGTGATCTCGTGTCGTATTGGATAGGTTGGCGCTATCGCCACGATCTCACCCAGCGCTGGCCTTTTCGCAACAATCCGGAGTGGCTGCCGCGAGCGCGTGCGTTTTTCGACAAATGGGGCATCGCCGGGGTCGTGGTGGCGAAGTTCATTGGCCCGATGCGGCCGCTGGTGCCGACCATCAGTGGCGCCGTCGCGATGCCCGGGCGGTCGTTCGTGGCGGCCAGTGCCGTGTCGTCCTTCGTATGGTCGCTCGTGTTTCTAGGGCCGACGTTCTACGGGGCGGAGTGGTTGATGCGATTGCGCCCACTGTCGTAGGTGAACCCAGCCCCAGGGAGGGGCTGAAAGTGTTGTATATTCTTGATCAGCGCTTCTCCATCGGCAAGACTGGAGACGCCGGCCACTCGCCGGGGCTGGTTCGAGGAGGCAACATGGCTTCGCGGGGAAAGCACGCGGCGAGGATTGCTGTCAGCGCGATTGTGCTGGCAACGGGTGCGGTCGCCGCGTCCGCCGCCGAGATCAATGGATGCCTCGTCTACCGAGAGCGGAACTTCAGCGGGGAGAATTTGCCTTTGGGGCGGAACGCTCGTCTTCCGTTATTGGCGGGTACATGGGACAACGCCGTGTCCTCGGTGCGTGTCCCCCAAGGTTGCCTTCTCGTCGCATTCAAGGACAAGGAATTCCGGGGCGCCAGTGAGGCGTTCGGCCCTGGGGATTATTCCGACATGCCCAGTGGCTGGGACGACGAATTCTCTTCGCTGCAGTGCAATTGCCGCTGATGCACATGAGCTAGAGAAGAGACCGGCAGCGGCGGAGGCTCCGGCACTTGATCGTTGACCACCTGGAAGTGGCGCGCCCTACGTGCGTCATACTCCCCTTCGTCGCCGTTCGCCCTCGTTCCCAATATGCTCCCAATATCAGTGCGTTCCGACTGTGGACATCTCGGCAGCGTTCGTTGTCGTTCGGAACAAACCAAGTATGTTGTTGGGGTAACTGTTGGGGTAGCCGTTGGGGCGAGCGGTATACCCAAGGGGAACCGTTCATGGCACGTTCGATCAATCGCCTATCCGACCGGACAGTGAAGTCCGTAAACAGATCAGGCCGTCATGGCGACGGTGGCAACCTGTTCCTCATCGTCGATGCGTTGCGCGCGGGAGCCGAACTTGGCTCCAAACCTGCCAAGCGCTGGGCATTCATCTTCCGATGGGATGGCAAGCTCAAAGAAATGGGCCTTGGCTCATTGCAGGCGGTCTCACTCGCCGAGGCCCGGCGCATCGCCGGAGACTTTCGCGCCATGCTGGCGAAGAACGTCAACCCGATGGACGCGCGCCGCGAGGAGATGCGCAAGCGCCTTGCCGGCCGCACGTTCGGCGAGGTGGCCATCCAGTACCACGAGGCCCACAAAGCAGCGTGGAAAAGCAGGAAGGTCGAAAAACAATGGCTCCCCGGTCTGGAGCGCTACTGCGGTTCGATCTGGGGAAAGCCCGTCGAGACGATCGGCACCGACGACGTCCTGGCAATCCTGTCGCCAATTTGGACGAGCAAGGCAGAGACGGGGCGCCGAACTCGCGGAAGAATAGAAGCGGTTCTAGACGCCGCTCGGGCTCGGGGGCTGATCGAAAAAGATCGCGCCAACCCGGCAGCGTGGCGCGGCCATCTCAGCCACCTTCTACCGAAGAGCCAGAAGCTGCAACGCGGGCACCACGCGGCATTACCCTACGGCGACGTGGCAGCATTCGTGTTGCAGCTCCGACAACGCGAGGCAATGGCTGCGCTGTGCCTTGAATTCACGGTGCTAACCGCAGTCCGTTCCGGCGAGGCGATGGGCGCCCGCTGGGCAGAGATTGATTTGGACGCCAAGCTCTGGGTGATCCCGCGCGAGCGAATGAAAGCCAGCAAGGCGCACCGCGTGCCGCTCACGGATCGCTGCATTGTCATCCTGCGCCAACTCGAGCCCATGAAGGCAGGGCCCGAGAGCTACGTGTTTGCCGGCACGAAGGTCGGCAAACCGCTTTCCGTGATGGCTCTGGAGATGCTGTTGCGGCGCATGGACCATGGGCCGGCTTCCGAGAAGCCGATCACCGTCCATGGGTTCAGAAGTTGTTTTCGGGAGTGGGCCGGCGATTGCACGACATTCCCACGGGAAGTCGCAGAGGAAGCGCTGGCACATCAGGTCGGAAGCGAGGTCGAGCGCGCTTACAGGCGCGGCGACGCGATCGAGAAGCGCCGGCAACTCATGACCGCGTGGGCGGACTACTGCGAGGGCGGGGCGGCCAACGTCATGCCGATTAGAGCTGCTGGGTAAGACAAAACACGCGCAGATAGGACGGTGGGCCGACACGTTTGGCACTTCACCCATTTTCCGCGCGGCGACATCCAAGTTGGCGGGAGAGCGCAATGGACAAGAGCCTGTTGGAAAAGCTGCCCATTGGTCAAGGACACGTTTATATCGAAGATCATTGGACAGCAGAGGAGAGAGACAAAATTATCGAAGATGTCGCGAAACTGGGCGCCGAGCTTCGCATCATCGCTGCCGATATTCAGAAGGCGAAACGGTCTGAAAAGTTGGCAGAGGTGAGAGGCGGGATTGCCTTGGCACTATTGCATCTCGAAAAAGCTCTTCTGCCGATGTTTGGAGCTGAGCCGCTTTGGCCGCTCCATCAAGCGACGGAACTGCTTAATCTTGCTGCCCACGACGCCCGCCACTGGCTCGTAACTCTCCCCAAGGATGAGCCTCACCTCCCCAGGAGCGCGCCATATCGCGACGTTCTGAAGGCGGTGGCTGCGGCTACCCTAGAGTTTTTTTACAAACAGAGCGTCGATCTCAAGCTAAACCAGCACCAAATTGCAGAAAAAATCGCTTCGGCAATGTCAGAAGGGGGCTTCCGGGTTCGGCCGGTCACCGCGCGCCCCATCGCAGCGAGAACGGTCCAGGACTGGCGAAACCAATTCTCCCCTGGCAAGCGTAGAGGGCGAGCAAAGCCGAGGAGTTATGTGGATCGGACATTTACCTCGTTCTCTGAGATCCTGAAGGTTGGTCGCGGCGAAAAATCTACGCAGGACTACTTCGACGAGGTGCTGACGGATATCAAGGAGCGATGCCGCGAAGGCGCCGAGATGTTTAACGATATCCCGCCCGCAAAACTTAGGACTTAAGCCCGCGGGGCCTTCGACACACTGTCCATGCATCGACGACGCACCAAATGGAGCGCGATGCATGGAAAATCCCGAACAAATGGTATCACCGGCCGTCCTGGCCGAAGAGCTGGACGTAACCGAGAGCGCCCTCGCCAAGTGGCGCACGGACGGCACTGGCCCGCCGTTCTGCAAGCTCGGCCACAAAGTGGTGAGGTATCCGCGCACCGGAATCGAGGCGTGGAAGTCCGCTTGCGTGAGGGCGCGGACTACGGTTGTCGGCAAGCCTGCGGAGGTCGCGGCATGCTGAGCAGCGAGAGCACCAACACGGCCACGCCCGAGCCACACCGAAGCGCGTCACCGGTCCCACTCCCGCGCCTTTGCAGCATCAAGCGTGCCTGTCTCGAATGGGGCGATTGCGGCACTACAAGGTTCTATGAAATCGCCCGCGAGTACAAAGTTCGACTGCTCAAAATAGGCAGCAAAACCGTGGTCACTGGCGACGATGTAAACAGCGTAGCCGACAAGATCATTGCTGAAGCGAGACAAGCCACGATTGATGCCAAGGCACTGGCTTCGCGGTCGGTCGCTGCACGCCGTGCTCGACGTGGGAGTACGTCAGGTCAACCGACTTCGGCACCATCCCCGCCAGCCACCACCCGGCGCAGACGCCGCGGCAGCACAACTTGAAACGACACCGCCGCCCCGGCGGAAGACCGGCAGCGGCGGCAAATCTCACATCGGCAGACCAACCACCGACGCGCTTGTTGTACACGTTTTGACCGGGCAAATCCAGTTCCCGGCCGTCGTCTCCCAACGCTGATCCCATTGTGATTGGAGGCGACCATGAAGCAGATCACCGCGCCTGACGCGATTGCGGAAATAGCAGAGCTTAGACTCGACCTCGCCGCCCGCCCGCTTGCCATCCCATGGTTCGCGGTCGCCAAGTCCGTGTTCGATCATCCGGTGTTGTCCGGGGAGTTCGACCGCCGCTCGGCATGGCTGTGGCTGATCGCCAACGCGGCCTTCAAGGATCACGATGTTCGAACGCGCGCCGGGGTGATCGTGCTGAAGCGGGGCCACGTAGTGATCGGGAGTGAGCATCTGGCGAAGGTGTTCGGCTGGTCACGTAAGCGGGTGCGAAACTTCGTGGCCGAGCTACGGCAACAAGGCATGCTCGAATTGGGCCAGCGAGACGGCCAGTATGCGAGCGTCGCAAAGATAAGCAATTACGAGCGTTTCCAGAAAGTGGCCGCTTTCGTGGGGCCAGCGGACGGGCCAACGAAGGGCCAGCGAGGGGCCAACGGAGGGCCACACAGAACAAAGGATAACAAGGGAAACAAAGATTCTCCCCCTACCCCCAAGGGGGCGACGGCGGAGGTCCGCGAGGCATTCGACGCCTACAACGCCTCCGCCGCCCGCCTCGGGTTGGCCAAGGCCGAGAAGCTGACTGCAGATCGTGCCCGAAAGATCGCGGCCCGGCTGGCCGACTACGGTCTGGACGGATGGTGTAAGGCGATCGACAACATCGAGCGGTCCCCGTTCCTGATGGGCAGGACGCACCATGCATTCAGAGTCGGCCTCGACTTCGTGTGCCAGCCGGCGAGCTTCAGCAAGCTGCATGACGGCGGCTACTCGAGTTCGAACGGCGTGCCGGCATTGCGCCTGCTCGACCTCGGCGACGGCGAGCAGCACATCTCGCGCTATGGGAGGGCCTGACGATGGGCCTGCCCGTCGCCTACTCGACACTGATCGCCACCGCGCTGGGCGAGAACTGTGGTCCCGACCTCGCCGCCGTCATCGTCGCCCACCCTTGCCTCACATGGGACGCTCCGCCGCTGTCGCAGGGCACGATGCACCGGCTGTTCCGCTTCGCCATCGGCGCCGATGAGCCTGGTCCGAAAGACCTCGCGTTTATGCGCGCTGTCAGTGAGGCCCTGCTGATCTATGAGCTGCCATGACGAAGCGAATCGACAGCATGCTCGTCATCGTCGCTAACGAGCAGCACGCCGCGCAGGCGAAGGCGGCCGGCGCTCGCGCAGCGCACGTGCTCGCCCCGAATATGGGCGTGGCCGGGATCATGCTCGGCGACGGCGTGAGCCCGGCGATCGATGTTTTCGGCCGCATCCTCATCGCCCTGCCGCCCGGCTGCGAAGACCTTCGCGACGACATCGCGGTTCGCCTCGGAGACGACCGATGCAGCGCCAGCGAGTGGACCGCCGGCAGCGATGCGGCCGACATCATGGCGCGCGCCAAACCGCTGTGGTCGGACGAAATCTCGACGCTCGATGATATCCCCGACCCTGGCCCGCAGAAAGTCTACACAACAGGCATCGACGGCCTCGATCGGCACGGGCTGCGTTTGATTCTGCCGGCGTTCATGCCTGTCATCGGGCCCTACGGTTCGGGCAAGTCGATCCTGATCCGCCAACTGCTTGTGAACCTGTGGCGGTTACACGGCTGGAAGTTCCTGCTGACGAGCTTCGAGGAAAAGGTGAAGCCGCGCTACATCCGCGACTTCCGCCGGTTGCTAATCGGTCGCGCACTCGAAGATTGCAGCCCGGTAGAGATCGCCCACGCCGATGACGAGCTGCGCCAGTGCGGCGTATTTCTCCGCCGCGGTCGCAACCAGTTGCTCGACGCCGACCGTCTGCTCGGCCTGCTCAACGTCGCAGTGCGGCGGCATGACCTGCGCGTCGTTTGTATCGATCCGGTCAACGAGATCGACCACCAGCTAGCCCGCGGCGAGTCGCGCACCGACTACATGGGCCGGTTCATCATGCGGCTGAAACAGCTCGCCGACGACTACGGCCTGCTCGTCATCGTCTGTGCGCATCCGCCGAAGGACGGCAGCGAGAAGCGCATCGCCACCGGCGGCCTGCTGACGCTCAACGACGGCGCGGACACGGCCCATTGGGGCAACAAGGCGGACATCGGCTGGTGCGTGTGGCGGCCGGGGCTGACCGGACCGACGCGGTTGCACGTCGACAAGCTGAAGGACCACGACATCATGGGCAAGCCCACCGTGGCGGACCTCCGCCTCGATCCCTACACCGGGCGCTTCGAGGTGAACCGGATCGGTTACGAGATCATCGAGAAGCGGAGTTGATCCAGTGCGTGTTCGTTGCGTCCGTGCGTCCCCATCAAATGCCGAGCGAGCGAGACCATGCGCAAGCCAGACAACTCCGTTCAGAACAAGGCACCGAAGGCCGCAATCGAGCCGCCCGCATTACCAGGGCTGCCGGCAGCACCGAAGCCCTATGAGCCGACGGCGAACGACTTGGCTGCCGTCCAGAGACTGCGCGAGCGCAGAAAGCAGAAGCGCGCGCCCCGCTTCGAGGTGACCTACGAGGGCGACGTGGCGACAGTTACTGCCGCCAACGACGACTCGATCTATGAGCATGCGAACCTTGTCGACCTATTGGCCACGGCTGACACGGCGTTCTCGGCCGGCATCCTCGGCCAGATCGCCAACGTCGCTCGCACGGGCAAGCAGCTGAGCACGCGCGATCTGAATTTCGTGCTGGCGACTGTCCGGGCCATCGATCCCCGCG
>CANJPN010000204.1 GCA_947475855.1 Bradyrhizobiaceae bacterium | reverse complement strand
TGGGGCTTCTCCAACCGCATGGCCGACACAGCCGTCGCCATGGGCAAGCTGCTCTGAGCAGCCATCGCCGCTGAAGATACGAAGCCGGTGCAGCCGCCAGGGGCGCTAGCATAGAGATTTCTGCGGTCCCGGAAGCCGAGCATCACAAGGCTATCCGGGATCTTTCCACTTTTGAAACGGGCAAAGGCCCCGGATCTGCACGCTCCGACCTTGCGGTCGGAACGTTCGTCCGGGGACGCATACTGAAATTATGCGAACTTCCGTCCGTCTATGTTCGCTGGAATGGACGTAGCCCCTCAGGCGACCCTGCAGATTTCAATGCAAGGCCAATTCCTGCCGTTGCCGGCCGTCAGGCCGACAGCGCCCGTTTCGTGCCCGCTGCCTCGAGCCATATCCCTTCGAGCCGTTCGGCCAGGATCGGCCAGTCGTAGTTGCCGGCGACTGAACTCCACGTCGCATCGGTAACCCCAGCAGGTCGCATCAAACGCGCGACGATCGCTTCGGCTATCGCTGCGGGCTCATCGGCGATATCGATGTCCCGACCCGGCTCGAGCTTCAGGCCTTCTGCACCGATCGCCGTGGAAACCACAGGCAGACGCGCCGCCAGCGCCTCGATGATCTTCAGCCGTGAGCCCCCGCCAATGCGCAGCGGCACAGCCATCATCGCGCTTGCCGCCAGGTACGGGCGGACATCGGGCACATCGGCATGCAGCGTTACACCCGGCGTAGAACGGACACGCTCGACGAGGCGCGGCGACGGCGAACGCCCCACGATGGCAAGACTTGCATCGGGCATACGCGCACGCACAGCGGGAAATATCTCGTCGAGAAGGATCGCGATCGCGTCCTGATTGGGACGCCAGTCCAGCGCCCCCAGAAAAAGGATCTGGCGCGATGTGGGATCGGCCCGCAGTTCCCGAAAGAAAGACGTATCGACGCCATTGTCGACGCACGCGAACGGGATATCACCATAGAGTTGGCGGCCGACGGCGACGTCGGGCTCGCTCACCGCCACGACCCGCGCGACCGACGCGAACGAGCGCCGCTCGAACGCCAGCATTTTCCGCCACTGCTCGCGTACATAGGCGCGCTTCAGGCTGTTGGCCTCGGTCTCGGCATAGCGTTGCCAGATCAGTGACTCGATGTTGTGCGCACTGAGCACGGTCTTCGTGCCCAGCCCCTCGACGCAATAGAGGTATCCGAACCACTCGACTTGCCACAGATCCACGCTTTTGCGGGACGCATGCGACCTCGCCGCCGCGCGCATCGCGTCGAGCCGATGGGACTGCACCGAATAAGGCACAGCCGAAATGACATTGGCGGCGAGCCGGCCATAGAACCCAGCCCCCGATTTCGTGGCGATCGGCGCTTCGATCATCACCGGCTCGATCCGATGATCGCGCAGGAAATCCGCCGCAGTCTCGCCTTCGGCCTTCGAGTTGCAGCGGGCGATGTAAGTAATCCGATGGCGCGAGGCCAAGGGGAGAACAAGGTTCAGGGACCGCAGCCGCTTACCCGAATTCGCGGGATAGGGAACGTCGCCGTCGACGATTGTCACGTCCATGGTGGGATCTCATCGGTCCAGAAGGACCTTCCACTATCACAAAGCCTCTGGTGGGTGCCGCCCACGTTCATTCGACAGTTAAGCGAACCTCATTCGTCTGATTAATCTCATTGGAATTTCTTGTTGGCGCGTCGAAGCGGCTACCGGCATATCCACGGATATAATGGGCGGGCGTGTCCCCGGTTCAGTCGCGCTTGCACCTTGTTCGGGGCAATAAGACGCGCTAACACGACCCAAATTCGACGATCGAGGAGAGGCAAATGACGGAACGCATCGAGGATATCGCCCGCGCCATGGTCGCACCTGGCAAGGGCATTCTGGCTGCCGATGAGAGCACGGGCACGATCAAGAAGCGCTTCGACTCGATCAAGACCGAATCCACCGCCGACAGCCGCCGCGACTATCGGGAGATGCTGTTCCGCGCCAACGACGCGATGAAGAACCACATCTCCGGCGTCATCCTCTATGACGAGACACTCCGCCAGAAGGCCAAGGACGGCACCCCCCTCGCCGAAGTCATCAAAACCTCCGGTTCCATCGCCGGCATCAAGGTCGACACCGGCGCCAAGCCGCTCGTCGGCCCGACCTCCAAGATCGAAACCGTCACCGAAGGTCTCGACGGGCTGCGCGAACGCCTCGCCGAATACCACAAGCTCGGCGCGCGTTTCGCCAAGTGGCGCGCAGTGATCGCGATCGCTGATAAATGCCCGAGCCACAATAGCGTTCACGCCAACGCCCACGCGCTCGCCCGCTACGCCGCGCTGTGCCAGGAAGCCGGTATCGTACCGATCGTCGAGCCGGAAGTGCTGATGGACGGCGAGCACTCCAAGCACGACATCGACCAGTGCGCCGACGTCACGGAGTGGGTGCTGAAGGAAACCTTCCAGGAACTCTACTACGCCAACGTGAAGCTCGAGGGCATCGTCCTGAAGCCCAACATGATCATCGCCGGCCAGAAGTGCGCCAAGCAGGCATCGGCCCAGGAAGTCGCCGAGAAGACCGTGAAGGTTCTCAAAGCCTGCGTGCCCGGCGCCGTTCCCGGTATCGCCTTCCTGTCGGGCGGACAGTCCGACGAGGCTGCTACCGAGCACCTCTCGCTGATCAACCAGATCGGCAATCTCCCGTGGGCCGTGACCTTCTCATACGGTCGCGCCCTGCAGGCCGCTGCCCTTAAGGCCTGGGGCGGCAAGTCCGAGAACGTAGCAGCCGGCCAGCGCGCCTTCTCGCACCGCGCGAAGATGAACGGCATGGCCGCCCTCGGCAAGTGGCAGAAGACGCTGGAGAAGGCGGCTTAAGTGTCACCTTCGCTCGGAACGATCACGGGCCGGTCACTCGCGTGGCCGGCCTTTTTTGTGCGGTATTTGGGTGGCCGGCAGGTTGCGCGCCGAAGCGCTTACCTGCCCTACATTCACAGGCCGGTTTCGCCACGTTGCCGTAGAGCGGGCAAGCGATAGCGCAGCCCCCCGCGCACACTCTCAATTATCGTAATATTTCGACGGCTCGACGAGTTCGTTCACTTCTAATCCGCGCAACGCCGCGTCGGCCATCATGATGCGGATCTCGTCGGCCCCGGCGCCGATGTGCGGCGTCGCCAGCATCCGCGGATGATTGAGGAGACGGTCGCAGATCGCGGGCTCGATCGCGAACACGTCGAAGCAGGCCGCGCGCAGTTTTCCACCTTCGAGGCTCGCCAGAAGCGCGTCTTCGTCGACGATCTCACCGCGGCACGTATTGACCATCACGGCCCCAGGCCGAATCCGCGAGATAACATCACGCGAGTAGAGCCCGCGCGTCACCTTCGTCTTTGGCAGATGCAGCGAGAGCACCTCCGAGCGTTCCAGCAGCTCGTCCATCCCGACAGGTGTCACGTCATTCTCGCGATAGAACTCCGGGAAATCCTTCACGTCGCAGGCAAGCAGCTTACAATTATAGGGCTTGAGCAACCTGACCACTTCCTTGCCGACATTGCCGCAGCCGTGCAGCCCGACAACCCGCCCGGTCAGCAGACCGCCAGACCGCATCCCCGGCCGCTCGCCGTTTCGCATCGAGAGGTTTTGCTCGTGCACCATACGTAGGCCCGAGATCATGAATGATATCGTCAACTCGGCGACCGACAACTTATTGACGCCGAACGTGTAGCCGAAGCGCACGCCGTGCTTCTTCATCGCATCGAAGTCGATCGACTCGCAGCCCGCCGCCATCTTGCCAATGATCTTCAGCTTCGGAAGTGCGGTCAGAACGCGATCCGTGATCGGCTCGTGCACGCCGATGATCGCAGCGTCGTAGCCCCTCAGAAACTCGATCAACTCGTCTTCGGCGGGAGGCTTGGCGCCCTTCCACAGCTTGGCGTCCGGATACTTCGCCAGCACCCGCTTCAGCAGGATCGGATTGCCGACGATCGACACCGGAAAAACGGCAAGTTTCTTGACGGGCATCGTTTCCTCGGAAGAGTTGGGGTTGCTGCGGGCGGCGATCTAACCAAACGATGAAACTTCACGCAATCGTTGCTCGAAACTTCGTCTTGCGCGAGACGAAAAACGCACCAGATTCCCGACAGCTCAAATACATTCTCCCCGAGCTTTCCGGCCAGGAGTACAAACCCGTGAAGCTGACCAGCACCGCCGCCGCGATAATCGTTTTCGGATCCGCCGTCGCTAGCGCCACAGCGCAAGCGCAGGACCCCGCCAGCTTCTACAAGGGCCGCACCATCAGCATTCTCGTCGGCTTTTCAGCCGGGGGCGGAGCCGACCTGTGGGCGCGTTTCATGGCGCGGCACTACGGCAAGCACATCCCCGGCGAACCCAGCGTCGTCGTCCAGAACATGCCAGGCGCCGGCGGGTTCTCTGCCATCAACCACCTCTATAACACCGCACCGAAGGACGGGACGCAGGTCATGCTGATCTCGACCTCCGCCTTCACCGCCCCGCAACTCGAACAGCCGAACGTGCGTTGGAGCACCCTGAAACTGCAGTGGCTCGGCAATCTCACGCAGGACACCTCGAGCTGCGTCGCCTCGGGAAAATCGGGCTTCAATTCTATCGCGGACGCGAAGACACGTCAGATCATCTTCGGCTCGGACGGGAATGACGACTCCGCCTCTCACCATCCCCGCTTCATGTCTAAGCTGTTCGGGTTCAACACCAAGGTCATCGCGGGCTACAAGGGCACGGGCGAAGCCTTGCTGGCCGTCGACAGAGGCGAAATAGACGCGCGTTGCTCGGTCTGGGCCTCACTGGCATTGACCTCGCGCAAGGCGGATATCGAGTCGGGTAAGATCGTGCCGATCATGCAGGTCGGGTCGAAACCGCATCCCATATTCGGAAAGGCCCCGCTGATGCGCGACCTCGCGCGCAACGACGAAGAGCGCCAGATCATCGACTTCCTGTTCGGCACCATCGACATCTCCCGGCCCTTCGCGGTCGCGCCCGACGTGCCGGCAGAGCGCATCGCCGTGCTACGCGAAGCCTTCTGGAAAGCAGCCAACTCCCCCGAGCTCAAAGCCGACGCCGAACGCGCCCAGTTCGAAATCGAGCCCATGACCGGAGAGCAGACGCAGGCCGCCATGCAGAAGGCACTCACAGTCACCAATGCTGTTGCCGAGCGCAGCAAGGCGCTGCTCGCATCGGAGTGAATGGAGAAACCTTGCTTCGGCTAGGGCTAGCCGCCAATGTCGATCTGGAAAGCCCATGATCGAGCATCCGCTTCCTGTCCGGGGTCCATCAATGAGCCTGCACCGCCGCCTGATCGTCATGACCCTGCTGCTCGTTGGCTCTGTTCAATCCGCAGCCGCGCAGGAGTTTCCCTCGCGCTACATCACCGCCATCGTCCCCTTCGGCCCCGGCAACAGCGTGGACATCGTCGGCCGCCTCATCACAACGCGCATGTCGGAGCTGCTCGGCCAGCAGATTGTGGTCGAAAACATCGGCGGCGCCGGCGGCGCGGTCGGGACAACGCGGGCGGCGCGGGCGGCTCCCGATGGCTACACTATCGTCGTCGGTGGAACAGACACGTTCGCTCAGAACCAGACACTCAACGAAAAACCAACGTACCATCCAGTCACTGATTTCGCACCGATCGTTCTGGCGGTCGTGCAGCCCATCGTGTTGGTCGCACGCAAGGATCTACCGGTCGCGAACCTGCGCGACCTCGTCGCCTACATGAAGATCAACCAAGGCAAGATGCAGTTCGGATCATCGGGGATCGGCGGCGCCACGCACTTGGCCTGCGCCCAGATCATGACGGCTGCCGGGGTCACCCTCGCCCACGTCCCCTACCGCAGCGCCGCGGCCGGCATCCAGGACATGATCTCCGGCAATCTCGACCTCTATTGTCCGGTCGTGGCAGGCGCGCTGCCGAACATCGAGGCAGGATCCATAAAAGCCCTCGCCATCCTCACGAACGAGCGAAGCGAGTTGATGCCGCAGATGGCGACGGCTGGTGAACAGGGCATGCCCGGCATTCAAGGTTACTATTGGATTGGCCTCTTTGCGCCAACTGGCACGCCGGAACCGGTTGTTGCCCGCCTGTACACGACAGCAAACGAGGCCCTGAACACACCCGCAATCCAATCGCGGATGAAAGAAATCGGCGCTGCAATCATGCCACCCGAGCAGCGGACGCCGGCGTACCTCAAGACGTTCATTCCCGACGAGATCGCCAAGTGGGCCACGATCATCAAGGCGAGTGGCGTCGCGCCGAAGTGAAGTTGGCCCGGCGTTGAATTTCTGCATACTGCCCCCCAGCACAATCACCCGCACACACACCTGGGGAGAACACGTATGACCGCCACCACCAAAGATCACATCGGCATCGTCGGCGCAGGCCGCATGGGCCACGCGATGCTCAAGCACATGGTCAAGAAGGGCTACAAGGTCACGGTCTGCGATATCGCAGAAAAACAGATCGAAGCAGCGAAGTCAGCGGGCGCGGGCGCCGTCGCCACGCCCGCCGAACTCGGCAAGCTCTGCTCGTTCGTAATCATCGGGGTCGGCTTCGACCCGGAGTGCGAGCAGGTGATTACCGGCAAGGGCGGATTGCTGGAAACGATGAAGCCCGGCGGCATCGTCGCGATCTCCTCGACCGTCGCGCCGAAGACCGCGCAGAAAATGGACGAGGCGTGCCGCGCGAAGGGCATCGACGTATACGACGCGCCGATCGCACGGGGACGATGGGCAGCCGACAACGGCACACTACTCGCGCTCGTCGGTGGCAAGCAGGCCGTCGTCGATCGCGCCCAGCCGATCTACCGCTGTTTCTGCTCCGACATCGAACACCTCGGCGATGTCGGGCACGGGCAGGTCGGCAAGACCATGAACAACATGATGCTTTGGGTGACCGCGTGCGGTCTCATTGAGGCGGGGCGTCTCGCCGAAAAGACCGGCATCGACCTGACGAAGCTCAGGAAAGCGCTGCAGATGAGTTCGGGCGCGTCGGCGGCGCTCGAAGACTGGGACGGCATCACCTTCACCTGGGCACTGAAGGACATGCAGATCGTGATGGATATGGCCGACCAGTACGGCCTGTCGATGCCGCTGTCGGGCTCGATCAAGGAGACCGTGAAAGAGGCCCGCCGCGTCAAAGCGAAGAACCCGCCCGACTGGACCGGCAAGCCCGCCATGGCCTACGAGGCGAAGGGTTAAGTAGCCCCGCTTGCAGACTGGGTCGTAGGCCCCCGCTCTAGAATTTTAGCAATCCGGAATTTTGCGCGCTGGTAAAGCAGGGGCAATTCGTGACAACCTTCACCCGGTGAGACAGTAGCGATTGCCATCCGACGCTGCTGGCACCGATCAGCGCATCTTGATTGGGACCAGAAAAACATCCGGCCACGACGTAACCCCACCTGTCGTAGGAGTGCCGCATGAAAGTAGCTGAGATCCTTGCATCCAAGAAACCCGCCGCCATCACGATCAAGCCGACCGATACGGTCGCCACGCTATCGATGCTCATTCGCGAGCATCGCATTGGCGCTGCCGTCGTCAGCAGCGACGGCGTCACCGTCGAAGGCGTCATTTCCGAACGCGATATCGCCTACGGCATCTCGACCCACAAAGGCGACATGCACGCCATGCCGGTATCCACCCTCATGACCAAGGCCGTCATCACGTGCGCGCCTGGCGATCTCGTGAGCTATGTCGCCTCGACGATGCTGTCGCGCAATATCCGCCATCTCCCGGTCAAGGACGGCGATCGGCTCGTCGGCATGATCAGCATTCGCGACGTGCTGAAAACCCATGTCGACGAACTGCAGCAGGAAACAGCACTGCTCCTCAGCCAAGCCGCGCGACCCGCCGAGGTGCTGCAGGATCGGTGATCACTTCCGCCGTTGCCGACCGGCCGAGAGGGAAGATTCGGGTGTGGCCTGGGCGACCGCGGCAAACGCTTGTCCGTAGGGCGGATTAGCGAAGCGTAATCCGCCGCTTTTCGGTCACCGGCAGGTTACGGCCAAGTGGCCCAACCCGCCCGGCGAAGTATCTGCTTCGGCGCACAAACAACGTACAATCGCTCAAACCCGCTCCATCGCGAGCGCGATGCCCTGGCCGACGCCGATGCACATCGTGCAAAGCGCCTTGCTCGCCTTGCGCTCGTGCAACTCCATCGCAGCCGACAGCGCAATACGCGCACCCGACATCCCGAGCGGATGGCCCAGGGCGATCGCGCCGCCGTTCGGATTGACGTGCTCGGCATCCTCGGGCACGCCGAGCTGGCGCAACACGGCGATACCTTGCGATGCGAACGCCTCGTTGAGTTCGATCACATCGAAGTCCGACATCTTCAAGCCGAGACGGTCGGCGAGCTTCTGGGAGGCAGGTGCCGGCCCGATGCCCATGATCCGCGGCGGCACGCCGGCGCAGGCCATGCCGAGCACGCGCGCGAGAGGCGTCAGGTTGTATTTCTTCACCGCCGCTTCCGAGGCGATCAACAGCGCTGCGGCGCCATCGTTCACGCCAGAAGCGTTGCCAGCGGTAACCGTACCGCCGTCCTTGCGCAGCGCCGAGAGCTTGGCGAGACCATCGAGTGTCGCCGCTCGGAGATGCTCGTCCTGCGAGACGACGACCGGATCGCCCTTGCGCTGCGGGATCGAAACCGGAACGATCTCCTTGGCGTAGCGCCCGCTCTTCTGCGCTTTCGCCGCACGCATCTGCGAAGTGTAGGCGAACTTGTCCTGATCCTGACGGCTGATCTGGAAGTCCTGCGCGACGTTCTCCGCGGTCTCCCACATCGCATCGACGCCGTACTGCTTCTTCATCTGCGGATTGACGAAGCGCCAGCCGAGAGTCGTGTCGAACATCTCGGTCTGCGCGCGGGAGAAAGCCTCCGTCGCCTTGCCCATCACGAACGGCGCGCGGCTCATGCTTTCGACGCCGCCCGCGATCATCAGCTCGGCCTCGCCCGATTTGATCGCGCGCGAGGCTTCACCCACGGCATCGAGGCCGGAGCCGCACAGGCGATTGACCGTGAGGCCGGGAACGCTGTCGGGGATCCCCGCCAGCAGCAGCGCCATTCGCGCGACGTTGCGGTTGTCCTCGCCGGCCTGGTTGGCGCAACCCATGATCACGTCCTCGACGGCCGTCGCGGGCACCCCGGGGTTCTTCTTCAAGAGTTCGCGCAGTGCATGCGCCGCAAGGTCGTCCGCCCGCACCGGAGAAAGGCCGCCACCGTAACGGCCGATCGGCGTTCTCACGCCATTGACGATATAGGCTTGCCCCATGGCGCGCTCGCTTTCGTTGCCTGCTGATTGTGCAGGCGAATTGATAGACCGCAGCCGGAAGCTGGTCCAGTCGTCATCCCTATGCATGCCGGGAGCGGGGAGCCGCCGCCACGACGCGCATCCCGCACTTTCGGCGGATCATGCACAGTTCGATATCTCGGCGAGCATAACAACGTAGCTCGAATCAGTCATGCGATCTGTGCCTGCGGCTGAGGCATGAGCCGATCGCAAAGGACTGGAACCATGGCGCCTGGGCCTGAACCAGAAAGCTTGGCGGACGTGGACCCGCGCCAGGGCCACATTTGCCAACCCGGAGCAAACGAGATCACGCTCGACTGGCAAGTGCCGCCGTCCGGGCGTCGGTCAAGCGCGTACGACTTGCTGGAAACAGGACCGGGTAAGGGCATCGCCCTGGGCTGTGTGGGTTTCGCCCTTGCCATGATGGCCTGCGGTGCGATCTGGTGGACAGCCGTCCCACCCGTTTCCGCACGCGACGATATGTTCGAACTCCCCAGGAGCATCCCGACCGTCCGCGCAACGCCGCAAGCTGCCGCGGTCCCCCCCAGCGTAC
>CANJPN010000203.1 GCA_947475855.1 Bradyrhizobiaceae bacterium | reverse complement strand
TTTGCTGCCGCAATGGCGCCGGACTTCTCGTCGATCGCCTCGGGCGGGCAGGCCCGCTGCGAGATGACTTCCGATAAGCCGTCGCGGCCAATCATTCTCAACGGTCGCTCCGTTGGCGGCAGTGGGCCACCGAACGTCGCCAGAACCGTAGGGCGCAATAGCCCAGTTCGGGCGTATTGCGCCGCGTCACAGGCTCCAGTTACTTTCGGACATGCCCAATTATCGTCGCGTGTTCGTCCCGGGTGGCTGCTATTTTTTCACGGTCAATCTGCTCGACCGCACGAGCCGTTTGTTGGTCGAGCACATCGATAGTCTTCACGACGCCGTGCTCGAGACGAGGCAGCGGTTCCCCTTCGACATCGACGCGATGGTGATCTTGCCCGATCACATTCATGCCATTTGGACATTGCCCCAAGGCGATTCAGATTTTTCGGTCCGCTGGCGCTGGATCAAAATCCGGTTCTCGAAATCGATCCCGAAAGGCGAGCAACTCAGCTCCGTCCGCGATGCTCGTGGCGAACGCGGCATCTGGCAGCGGCGATATTGGGAGCACCTCATCCGCGACGAGCGCGACCTTGCGAACCACGTCGATTATTGCTGGTTCAATCCGGTGAAGCACGGGCATGTCTCGAATGTAGAGGATTGGCCGCATTCCACTTTCCATCGAGACCATCATGACGCGCCGAAACCGGGGGATTTCGAACGCGCTCTGGCCGAGCACGCTCTTGCCAACAAGGATGCGCGGTTCGGCGAACGGGAGTGAAGTCGACTGGGATATCGCCCAGCCCCGGCGCAATACGCAAAGATGCTATTGCGCCCTACGGACTGCCTCCGCGGAGAACAGAACCAGGCCCCAGCCGCGACTTGGCATCTACGTCCTGGAAAGCTCATCGCGTTCAAGGTCCGGCTCGGTTGAGCCTTGGCAGCTTTTGCTGCCGGGTCTTTTGGCGCGGGACGCGTTTTTTTCTTGGCCTCTGCGACCGTCGAGAGGCTAGCAGACGGATCCCTCCCCCCCGAACGCTACTTCTCCTTGATGCCGGCTTCCTTGATGGCGTTGGCGTAGCGGCCGTGCTGGGTTTTCAGGAGTTCGGTGAACTCGGCGCGGCAGGTCTTGCCCTCGGGAAGAAGGCCGGCGGCGATCAACTTCGTCGAGATCTCGGGCACGGCGAGTGCGGCCCGTAGTTGCGTCTCGATCGTGTCGATCGCCGGTTTCGGCGTGCCGCCGGGCGCGACGAGACCGAAGTAGCCCAGCCCGATCACGTCGGGGAAGCCGAGTTCGGCGAACGTCGGCACGTCGGGAATGTCGGACAGGCGCTGGCGTCCGCCGACCGCGATGCCGCGCAATTCGCGGCCCAGGTTCTCCTTCACCTCGATGTGGTTGGCCTGCACCGCGTTGAGGTGTCCGCCGATCAGGTTCGTGAGCGCCTGCCCGCCACCTGGATAAGATACATAGGTAAGCGGCAGACCGGACGCGCGTTTGAGCATCTCGATGGCGATATGGTGTGTGGTGGCGGGGCCGACAGACGCAATCGTCGTCTCGCCGGGCTTGGCCTTCGCCTGCGCGGCGAAATCGGCGAACGTCTTGAGAGCCGACTTGCCGTTGACGACAAGGACGTGCGGCGACTGGGCGAGGAAGCAGATGTGCTCGAAGCTCGTCAGGGGATCGTAGGAGAGCGTCGACCGCAGGCTCGCGTTGATGACGAACGAGTTCGCCATGATGAGCAGAGTCGTGCCGTCGGGCGTGGAGCGCGCCACCTGCTCGGTGCCGACGATCGTGCCGGCGCCGGGCCGGTTCTCGATCACGATGTTCTGTCCGGTCGTCGAGGTAATGTGCTGCGTAAGAAGCCGCGCCAGGATGTCCGATGCACCACCGGGCGGGAACGGCACGACGACGCGGACGGTGCGGCCCGGCGCCCACTGGCCCTGCTGGGCCGACGCCGGCGCCATCGAAATGGCGAGGGCCGAGACTAGCGCCGCACCTGCCACACACGATAATCTCGAAGCCTGCATCATTGACCTCCCCCGATATGAGCATTTTTAGACCGTTGGCTCAGAATAACACGCCACGGCCATTCCGCACGCGCCAGTTGCGCGGCCGCACCGTCCCCTTTACGAGGTGCAGGCACGTTGTAATTCCAGCTCGGGAAACGCCACATGGATGCCCTGAAAGCCAAATCCGGCCTGCCCGAGACCGATGCCTACATCGCCGGCGGCTACAACGGCGTGGTCGGCATGTCTTCGCAGTTCGCGGCGGGCATCTGCTGCGGTTTGCTGCGCATTCAGACGGCAGCGGGCGTGACGGGACCCGTCGTCGAGATCGGGCCGTTCGAGGGGCGGTTCTTCATCGCGCTCGCCAAGTCACTCGCCCCAGGCGAGATCGCTCTCGGCATCGACCTGTTCGATTGGCCGAACCCGCAGGTGCAGGACCGGTTCATCGCCAACTGCGACAAGCACGGCGTTCCCGCTGAACGGCGCATCGCGTGGAAGACCGACAGCCGCAAGCTCGCGCCCGAAGATCTGCTCGCCAAGCTCGGCGGCAAGCGGCCGCGCTTCATCCACATCGACGGCGAGCATTCGCGGGCGGCGCTGAGCGCGGATCTGGAGCGGGCGACCGCCGTGTTGGCGCCGGAGGGGGTGATCGTCCTCGACGACATGCTGCACCCCGGCTATCCGACGCTGATGGTCTCGGTGCACGAGTATCTCGAGCGGCATCCTGACATGTGCGTACTGGCGATCATCGACCGCGAGACGATCGTGGCCGCGACGAAGTTCGTGCTGTGCCGCAAGGCGTGGTTCAAGCGCTACGAGGACGCGCTGCTTGCCGACTACAAGGACAACGTGTGGCCGCTCGGCGCGGACTTCGAGCCGCACTGGTGCCTCGTGCTGTCGCTCGACACGCGGTTGGCGGCGATTACTTGAAACTACGGCGCACTGGCGCCTTTGGCCCTGCGGGCCAGAAGAAGATGTGGCCTAGCCTAACGGAGACCCCATGACCGCACGCTACGATCCCTTGAAGCGCGATACCTTGAAGCCGGAGCACCGGGAGATCTGGGACGGCATCGCGAAGCCGCGCAAGGGCGCGGTGCCTGCGCCGTTCCAGGTGCTGCTGGGCAGCCCGGAGCTGTGCAAGCTGACCGGAGATCTCGGCGCGTTCTGCCGGTTCCGCACAGGGCTGTCGCCGCGTTTGTCGGAGCTGGTGATCCTCACCGTCGCGCGCTACTGGAACTGCGAATACGAATTCACCGTGCACAGCGCGGAGGCGCGTAAGGCGGGCGTGCCGGAGCACGAGATCGCCGCGCTCGGCGAGGGGCGGCGGCCCGTTTTCGAGGACGCGCAAGCCGACATCGTGCATCGCTTCGCGACTGAGTTGCTCGAGCGGCGCGACGTTTCCGAAACGACGTACAAGGCCGCGCTCGACCAGTTTGGCCGGCAGACGACCGTCGAGTTGAGCGGCATCATCGGCTACTACACGCACCTCGCGCTGATCATGCTGGCGCATCGCGTGCCGGGATCGGCGGAATAATCGTACGGGCCGTAGGGCGGAATAGCGCAGCGTATTCCGCCGTAGGTCATGCAACGACACGGCGGATTACGCGTGGGGCAAGACGCGTAAACATATCCAATCGAGCGGCCACGCTCATCCGCCCTACGCGCTCACGGTGCCTTCTTGCGGGCGGCTTCGATGGCGGGCAGGAGGCGCTGCTTGACGACCTGCGGCGTGAGCGGGCCGACGTGCTTCATCGTGATGCGGCCCTGACCGTCGACGACGAACGTCTCGGGCATACCGTAGACGCCCCACTCGATCGCGCCGCGGCCGGTCGCATCGACGCCGACGGCGGCATAGGGATTGCCGTAGCGGCCGATGAAGCGGCGGCCACCGGGATCGGGGTCCTTGTAGTTGATGCCGAAGATGCGCACGTTGGCATTGTTTTTCAGCTCGACCAGCAGCGGATGCTCCTGCACGCACGGCGCGCACCAGGAGGCGAAGAAGTTGATCACGGTCGGCTCACCGCGCTTGAGATCGGCGGTCGAGAAGCCCGGCACCTGGGCGCCGGCCTCGCGCAATCCGGGAAGTTCCGGCAGCGTCATTTCCGGCGCGGCCTTGCCGATGAGGGCCGACGGCAACTTCGAGGGATCGCCCGAGCCCAGCGCATAGGCGAACATCGCGGCGATACCGGCGAAGATGACGACCGGTAGCATGATCATACCGCGACGCGCGGGGGCCGGGGCGTCCACAGTCGGTCTGGAGTTTTCGGCGGGAGCGGTCATTGCGGGTGTCGGTCTCAATCCGGAGAGATGGTTTTGCCCGGCGAACGACGGCGGGCGCCACGCGCTTCGAGGTCGGCGAGGCGGCGCTCGTGGCGGCGGCCATCCCAGAACAGCCAGGCGAGCAGCACACCGACCGCGAGCGCCGTCGCCAGATAGGAGATCCAGATGAAAGCGGCGTGCGGGCCGAGCGACATCGTCGTCTCCTTCAGGTGGCTTTGCCAGAGACTGATGCCGAAGCGGGGGCCGAAACGGGAGCAGCCATACTCTGGCGCTCGATCTCGGCCATGGTCATCGCCTTGATGCGCCGACGCATGATCTCGTTGCGCATCGCTTTCATGTGCATCGCCACGAACAGGACGGTGAAGCCCGCCGCCATCACCAGCAGCGGGACGAGGATCGACGGGTGGATCGCCGCGCCGCCGAGGCGCACGACGCTGGCTGGCTGATGCAGCGTGTTCCACCAGTCGACGGAGAACTTGATGATGGGAAGGATGGTGACGCCGACCAGGGCGAGAATCGCGGTCAACTTCGCGGCCAGCGTCTCCTCCTCGATCGAGGAGCGCAGCGCCATCAGGCCGAGATAGAGGAAGAACAGGATCAGCACCGATGTCAGGCGCGCGTCCCATACCCAGTACGTGCCCCACATCGGCTTGCCCCACAGCGAGCCCGTGATCAGCGCCAGCGCGGTGAAGGTCGCGCCGAGCGGGGCTGCAGCCTTGGCGGAGACATCGGCGAGCGGATGGCGGAAGACAAGCAGGCCGAAGCTCGATATCGCGATCAGGAGATAGCCGCCCATCGCCAGCCATGCGGAGGGCACGTGGATGAACATGATCTTGACCGTCTCGCCCTGCTGGTAATCGGGCGGCGCGCGGAAGAAGGCGAGGAACAGGCCATAGGCGATCAGGATCGCAGCGGCGCCCCAGAGCCACGGCAGCAGCGTCGCCGACAGCGCCATGAAACGCGTCGGGTTGGCTAGCCGCTGGGTGATCGTCTGGTTCGGTTGCTGGGCTGACATGGCTGCTGATCTAGAGCCTGGCGCGACAGAGCGCAATGCGTCGCGAGGGGCACACGACGTGTGCCCCTCCCCCTCTGTGGGGAGGGGGAAGAAAGCGTGAGAGGTCGTGCAGGATCCTACCTGAAATGCTTCGAGAGCTTCAGGCCCTGGGCCTGGTAGTGGGAGCCGAGGTCGCGGCCGTAGAGCTTTTCGGGGAGTTCGGTGAGCGGCTCGTAGATGAGGCGGCCGATGATCTGGCCGTCTTCGAGTACGAACGGAACCTTGTGGCTGCGCACTTCGAGCACCGCGCGGGAGCCGTGGCCGCCCGCCGCGTCGTGGCCGAAGCCCGGATCGAAGAAGCCGGCGTAGTGGACGCGGAATTCGCCCACGAGCGGGTTGAACGGCACCATCTCGGCGGCGTGGGTCGGCGGGACGTGGACCGCCTCCTTCGAGGCCAGGATGTAGAACTCGTCGGGGTCGAGGATCAGGCGGCCGCTGGCGTGGGCGCGGATCGGCTCCCAGTAGTCGAGCATCGGGCAGGCGCCGACCGCGTCGACATCGACGAGGCCGGTATGGTGCTTGGCGCGATAGCCGACGAGGCCGTCGGGCTGGCCGGACAGGTCGATCGAGACCGCGATGCCGCCGGATATATCGACATCGCCGCCCGAGACGAGCGTCTGAGTGCGGTGCAATTCGCGCAGGGCGTCGTCGTCGTGGGTGATCTCGCCGGACCGGAAGCGGAGCTGCGACAGGCGGCTGCCCTTGCGGACGAGCACGGGGAAGGTCTGCGGGCAGATCTCGGCGTAGAGCGGGCCCTTGTAGCCGGCGGGGACTTGATCGAACGCGCCGACGCCGTCCGCGATGACGCGGGTGAACACGTCGAGGCGGCCGGTGGAACTTTTAGGGTTGGCGGCGGCGGAGAGGTGGGCGGGCAGGTTCACCGCTTCGAGCAGCGGCACGACGTAGACGCAGCCGGTTTCGAGCACCGCGCCATTCGCCAGGGGAATTTCGTGCAGCGAAAGGGTCGCGAGCTTGCTTTCGACCGTGGCGCCGGGGCCGGCGAGGAAGCTCGCACGGACGCGGTAGGCGACGTCGCCCAGGCGCAGGTCGATGCTGGCGGGCTGAAGCTGCTTGTCGACCAGCGGCGCGGCGATGTTCAGCACGCCCTCGTCGATGAGGGCGCGGATCGCCTGCGCGGGCAGAATTCCTGACTGGGGCTTTGGCACGATCTTCACCCGGCTCTTCTTCATAGCGGCAGCAGCAGCCATCGGCTTAGCAGATATGGGCTTAGCAGACATGTGGGCGCGGTTCTCACAGAGCTCAACGGGACGGGAGATTCCCGAGCTGTGTGAGTAGCCCGCCCCGCGACGCCGAGCCAAGCCACGGCGGACAAGTATCCCCGTTATTGTGGTGGGCTGGTTGGGTTATTTCATTTAAGCGGATGTGCGGATTTCAGGCGACGGTCACGTCAGCGACCATCGGCCGGTGGCTGGAACGGACGAGGTTGAGACGTAAGCCCCCTTCCCATCCGCGATCCCCGCCGCTTCACTTGAACAGCGACGACAGCGAGAACGTGGATTTGACGATCACGGGGGGCTTCTCGGCGAGCTGGGGATAGGGCTCGTCGATGTGCACGTTGAGGCTCGTCGCACGGCCGTCCTTGATCAGGGCGGCGACATAGGCCCACGATTTCGGCTCCAGGCCGATGCAGGCTTCCGACATCTCGCCCTTGAGACGCAGGTGAATGGCGATGTTGCCGCGCGCCAGGATAGCCTGGGTGTGCTTGGGGCTGAAGCGCTCTCGGTGCCACAGCTTCGACAGGTAGACGGCAGCGACCTGCCGCTTGGTCTTCGGCCCCCAAGTGACACGCTGCGCCTTGTCGGCGGCAAAACTGTACTCGCCGGGCGGCAGGGGGCCGACAGCGCGCGTCGCCAGACAATCGGGATCGGGATTGTTGCGGCAGATATCGCGGCCCGAGAGACCCCAGGCGATGGTCTTGCCGTTGGCGGGAGCCCCCTCCGCGATGACGAACACGCGGCCGGTCCGGATGGTATAACCGAGGCGGAAGTTCTTCAGGTCGGGCGGTACTTCGCGCACCACATCCTCGAACGGATTGCAGATCTCGCCGCCGGTGAGCTTCCGTTCGTAGCCGTTGTGCTTGATCGTGACGTAATCGACGCCCGGCGCGCAGTCCCACAGCTGCAGCGGCGCCTTGCCGGTCAGCGAAATCGGCGTCGAGGGCGGGAGCTGAACCGGTTGAGCGGGCCTCATTTCGGGGACGGGCACCGCAGGCTTGGCGACCACCGTCTTCGCATCCCATCCCGGCACGGCGGTCGCGGGCATGCGCCGGATCCGCTCGCATTGCTCCGACGGCTTCGGCGGATGGATCTGCTGCGCTGCGAGTTGCCGCGCGACTTGGGGGCTCGCACCCTGCCCGATGTATGCCTTGACCAGTGCCTGCTGGACCTGGACCTGCTCATCGGAAAGCTCGAAGAGGCATTCCTTGAATATCTGATCGCCGATGCTGCCAAAGAAATCCGCCATCCGAGCGGCGGTTTCGGCGGAGCTGCCTGAGTTCGGCCCTTGCGCCCGGCTGTCCGTGGGCTGCAACAAGAGGGCGGTTGCCAGGACCGTGGCCGCCGCTTGCTTGATCCAACCGCTGTGCGCCTTCCGCGACACTCGATTTGCTCGCTTCTCTGGGATGTTCGGGCCCGTCTACACGGCACGCTGCGATGCGCTGAGGCCTCCGCAGCAGCTACGCCAAGCGAAACGACAGTCGTTCGCAACAGAATCACCTGGACCGACTTTCTGAGGGAAAGTCGAGGCAAGATCGTGGCTTCGCTGTCTTCGTTCGTACCTCGAGAGAGGCAGCCCGATACCAGCGACACCAGGGCACCAATAGTCTCGAGCGCGTGAGAACTGTCTCAGCCTGCCCGAGCGTCTTCAGTTGTAGCGTGCGCTAGTAGGCGCTTGCCACCGCGCCCAGGCCGTCCTTCTGGTAGAGGTCGCGGCGGAATTGGACGACGCCGTCCTCGGTGGCCCAGGCGGAGATATAGGCAAGGAAAAGCGGGATCGGATGGCGGAGACGGACGTCCTGGCGGGCGCCGGTCTGCTTCATGTCGTTGACCCGGCTGAGCGTCCAGTCGCCGTTCTCGGCGAGCAGCCATGTCGCCAATTGATCGATACCGCCGACGCGGATGCAGCCCGAACTGGCGGCCCGGAAATTGCGGCTGAACAGCGAGTCCGACGGCGTATCGTGAAGATAGACCGAATATTGGTTGTGGAAATTGATCTTCACGAAGCCGAGCTGGTTGTCCTTGCCTGGCTGCTGCTTGAACATAAGTCCGCGCGTAGCCGGCGAATTCCAGTCGACCTTGTTGGGATCGAGCTTTCGGCCGCCCCCGTCGTAGGCGTCGATGCCGAACTTCACCAGGACGCTCTGCCCCTGCTTTTGCATTTCGCGACCGCGGGGGAACAGATCCTTTTCGATCGTCGTGGGCGGGACGTGCCACACGGGATTGAAGTTCAACTCGTGAATGGTCGACTTGAGCACCGGCGTGGGCCGGTCGATCTTGCCCACGACGCCTGCGTGCCGCGAAATAACGGTACCGTTGTCAACGGCTTCAATGTGTTGCGCCGGAATATTGACGAAAACGTACTTCTTGGGCGCGCCGCGAACGAGTTCCTGCAAACGCGGCAAGTTGGCCTGGAGTTGTTTGAGACGCGATGCTGCGGGAATGTTCAGCACTACGATCGTGCGCTTGTCGACGATGCCGGTGGGGCTGAGGCCATTCGAGGCCTGGAAGCGCTTCACGGCCTTCTCGAGATTGGCGTCGAAGTGGCCGCGGAAGGTCGATTGATCCTTGAGGTCGCCCGAAAGTGTGAGACGGGTGCGCAGCGCCTCCACGTCGGGGCCGTTCGACCCGGACTGCATCTGGACGTCAGGGATAACCGGCCAGCCGCCCTTCGCGACAATGTCGGTGTAGCGCGCAATCGCGGCCTTCGTCGCCTCGATGTTGGCGGTCGCCAGAGTTGCGTAACCGCGCGGGGGACGGGCCTCCCACTCACGCACGAACTCGCGGTCGTAGCCGTCGTTGCGAACGCCGACGGAAGCGGTCGTATCGCGGAATGGGTTCCAGTCCTGGGCGATTGCCGGCGCGGCGAATGACATGGCGGCTGCCGTGCAGAAGCCGCGTCGCGTGAGACCTGCCGCGACGGGAATGCGAGCCGCGTACTTGTTGCGCATATCAGCCATCAGAAAGACCCCGATCTTCCGGTTGGGCGTCACTCGCCATTCTCGCCGTGCCTGGCGTCGCAAGCAGAGCCTGCTGCTGCGAGCGCAAACGCCCGCAGAGCCACCATGCCTAGCTGGCCCACCTTGCTCAAAGGTAAACAAATCCCTCGGATTTGTCCCAAAGCGGGCGAAGCCGCAGGCTCGACATGTGAGCAGGTCGCAAAGTGCCGACGACCAGGGCCTCCGGCCAAGTGAATTCGGGAGGCCGCGCCGGCTTGAGAGCGCGGTGATGCTGCGGGGCAACAATCGTCTCGATGTTCATAAGTGGTTCGAACGACCGAGAAATATAGAGCCACGAAGGTCCAGGCGGTTGGCC
>CANJPN010000202.1 GCA_947475855.1 Bradyrhizobiaceae bacterium | reverse complement strand
GCACAAGGAACGACGCAAGACCCGCGCGGCCTCTCGGTCGATCTTGCCCGCGAATTGGCCAAGCGAACCAATCTGCCGCTCGACCTCGTCACCTTCGATGCTGCCGGCAAAGTCTTCGACGCGCTCAAGACGAATGCCTGGGACATCGCCTTTATGGCGCACGAGCCGCGGCGTGCCGATCAGATCGAGTTCACCGCGCCCTACGTGGAGATCGAGGGCACATACATGGTGCTGAACGAATCGCCGCTCAAATCGATCGACGATGTCGACAAACAAGGCATCCGCATCGCGGTCGGCCTGAACTCCGCCTATGATCTCTATCTCACCCGGACCATCAAGAGCGCGACCATCGTGCGTGCACACACTGGCGGTGGCAGCGCAATGATCGAGATGTTCTTCAAGGACAAGCTCGACGTCGCCGCCGGCGTGCGCCAGGCTTTGGAAGCCTACGCTAAGACCGATCCCAAGGTCCGCGTCATGGACGGCCGCTTCCAGGTCATCGCCCAGGCGATGGGCACCCCGAAGGGCCGCACCGTCGCCGCCGGTTACCTTCGCACTTTCATCGAGGAGATGAAACGCTCAGGCTTCGTCGCCGAAGGCCTCAAACGCTCAGGCCAAACTGCCACTGTCGCCGCGGCGGCGAAGTAGGCGCCACGCTTCACCATTGCCCGACAGATCCCCCTCCCCCTCGTGGGGAGGGGTTAGGCGTGGGGGGATTTGGTGGGAAACCGAATTGAAACCCGACCCGATCCTGCCTGCCGTTGCCGCCGCTCTCATGCCGAAACCACCCCACCCCCGACCCCTCCCCATCGAGGAGAGGGGAGAAGAATAGTCGAGGAGCCCTACGCATGACCGCACCCACAGCCGAAATCATCAAAGAACTAGTCCCCACCGGCCGACTACGCGCCTCGATCAACCTCGGCAACTCCGTCCTTGCGCAAGGCACCCCCGAAGCACCGCGCGGCGTCTCGGTCGATCTCGCCAGCGAACTCGCACGCCGCATTGGCTTGCCCGTCGAATTCATTTGCTGGCCGGCTGCCAAGGCGTCGTTCGACACCGTTTCAGCGGGCAAAGCCGACATCGGCTTCCTCGCACACGAGCCCGCACGCGCCGCCGAGGTCGAGTTCACCCCGCCCTACGTCGAGATTGAAGGCGCGTACATGGTTCGCAAGGATTCTCCATTGAAGACGATCGACGAGGTCGATCGTCCCGGCATCCGCATCTGCGTCGGCCCCGGCTCCGCCTACGACCTCTATCTCACGCGCACACTGAAACACGCCGAGATCGTCCGCGCGACGATCGGGGGCGGCTCCGCCAACATCGAGATGTTTCTGAAGCACAACCTGGAGGTCTGCGCCAACGTGCGTCAGCCGCTCGTCGCCTGGGCCGCGAAGGATCCCGGTGTCCGCCTGCTGCCCGGCCGCTTCATGGTGATCGGCCAGGCGATGGCGCTGCCGAAGGGCCGGCCCGAAGCCGCCGCGTTCGTGAAAGCCTTCGTCGAGGAAATGAAAGCTTCGGGCTTCGTCGCCGACGGCCTGAAGCGCTCCAACCAGATCGCCGTTGTCGCACCTCCGGGCTGAACCACCCAGACCCCGCGCCCTCAAACCGCCCCACTACGTCCACACTGTTCAATCGGGTGGGAGAGGGTGGGTCCTCATGGGGGTAACGCAATGCAACAGTCTCGCGTACGCATTGGCACGGCAGACGACGCAGCAGCGTCGGCAGACCGCGCTCTATGCATCAGTTCCAAGGTCACGATAATCGGCAACGTCCACTTCGACGGCCCGATCGATATCGAAGGTACCGTGCACGGCGAAGTCCGCTGCGCGTCGGTCAACGTGTCGAGATACGGCACGGTCATGGGCCTCATCGTCGCCGACCAAGTCACCGTCTCCGGCGGCGTCAACGGCTCGATCTACGCCAACCGCCTCGTCCTCAAGACGAAGTGCGATGTCGAAGGCGAGATCTACCACCGCGAGCTCTCGCTCGAGGACGGCAGCTACTTCGACGGCAAATCGCGGCCACACAACCAGCCGCTCGACCTCGCCCAACCCGCAGAAGACATCACGCCCGCGCTGCCCAAGGTCGCGGCCTGATTACCAACTTCACCACCTAATTCAGTAAGGCGGTTCAACCCGGCACGCAATTCATCCCAGGTCACGCTGCAAACCGAGCCTTCGCCGGGGAGACGACAGTTTGTCGGCAGTGGTCTGCACGTCGGTACTTGACAAGAATTGGTTGCACGATGGTGCCACCTCCACTCCGTCATCCCGCCGGAGGGCGGGACCCAGTTCGCCTCGATGATTTGGGTCTGCCCTTGTAGCATCGGGAGACATTGGCCATGATGCCGATGAGCTCGGATACCGCGATGACCTTCGATGAAAAATCGCCCTGCGTCTACATCATGGCAAGCCGCCGCAACGGCACGCTCTACATCGGTGTGACGAGCGAACTGCAGGCCCGTATCGGCGTTCACAAGCAGGATCTGATCGAAGGCTTCACAAAACGCTATGGCGTGCACACACTCGTTTACTATGAGATGCACGAGACGATGGACGCAGCCATCAAGCGCGAAAAGCAACTCAAGGAATGGCAACGGGCCTGGAAAATCCGCCTGATCGAAAGCATGAACCCCGAGTGGATAGACCTGTTCGATGATCGCACCGGCGACATCTTCGACGGACCTGCTGACCGCGCACGGCAAAGCCGATGATCACTCTCCCGATGAAATGTACACTAGGCCCCGGCCTTCGCCGGGGTGACGGTGCGGGCGTGGCAACGGATTGCGCACATCGAAAATTGTATCCGAACGAATTCAAGATCCGTCTCCCCGGCGAAGGCCGGGGCCCAGATCACAATGCAGCAAGAGCGACCTGGATCGTCACCAGATCTAACATACCAACGAAAACGGGGCCGAACCTTGCGGCCCGACCCCATCCAATTTCGCAATCTCGCGCCGGCGAGCACCTCGCACTGCGTAACCCGACGATCTTTTAGTTCTTCCCCGTCGTCATCGAGTTGAAGAAATCGCCGTTGGTCTTGGTCTTCTGCAACCGGTCGACCAGGAACTCGATGGCGTCCTGCGTGCCCATCGGATTGAGGATGCGCCTGAGGATGTAGGTCTTGGACAACTGCTCCTTCGGAATGAGCAGATCTTCCTTTCGCGTGCCGGATTTCGCGATATCGATCGCCGGGAACACGCGCTTGTCGGACACCTTGCGGTCGAGCACGATTTCGCTGTTGCCGGTGCCCTTGAACTCTTCGAAGATCACCTCATCCATGCGGCTGCCGGTATCGATCAGCGCCGTTGCGATGATGGTCAGCGATCCGCCTTCCTCGATGTTGCGCGCCGCACCGAAGAACCGCTTCGGCCGCTGCAGCGCATTCGAGTCGACGCCGCCCGTCAGAACCTTGCCCGATGACGGGACGACCGTATTGTAGGCTCGGCCCAGACGCGTGATCGAGTCGAGCAGGATGACCACGTCGCGCTTGTGCTCGACGAGGCGCTTGGCCTTCTCGATCACCATTTCCGCAACTTGCACGTGCCGTGTAGCGGGCTCATCGAAGGTCGAGGCGATCACCTCCCCCTTCACCGTCCGCGACATGTCGGTGACTTCCTCGGGCCGCTCGTCGATCAGCAGCACGATCAGGTAGACTTCGGGATTGTTGGTCGTGATCGAGTGCGCGATGTTCTGCATCAGCACCGTCTTGCCGGTGCGCGGCTGGGCAACGATCAGCGCGCGCTGGCCCTTTCCGATCGGCGCCACGATGTCGATGACCCGCGGCGACAGATCCTTGATCGTCGGATCCTCGATTTCGAGCTTGAGCCACTTTGTTGGGTACAGTGGCGTGAGGTTGTCGAAGTTGACCTTGTGCTTGGCCGCTTCCGGATCCTCGAAGTTGATCTGGCTGACCTTCAGCAACGCGAAGTAACGCTCGCCCTCCTTCGGGCTGCGGATGTGGCCCTCGACCGTATCGCCGGTGCGCAGCGCGAACCGTCGGATCTGGGTGGGCGAGATATAGATGTCGTCGGGACCAGGCAGATAGTTCGCGTCGGGCGAGCGGAGGAAGCCGAAGCCGTCCTGCAACACTTCGACGACGCCGATGCCGACGATTTCGATTTCTTTGGCTGCCAGCTGCTTGAGCACGGCAAACATCAATTCCTGCTTGCGCATCGTGCTGGCGTTTTCGACGCCATGCTCTTCCGCAAATGCAAGCATTTCGGTAGGCGATTTCGACTTGAGATCGTCGAGCTTCATCTCGGACATTAACGGCTCCGGGGCGATCTGCTGGCAAGGGGCGGGGAAGAGGTGCTGCCGCACGATCGAGAAGTAATAAGTGGAGGGAATGACGCCGCTTGCGCGGGTATGCCTCTAGCGGGGCATGGCGCTGGCCGGCGAACCTCTCTGCCGCCGGGAAAGCATCATCGACGCCCTTATATCAAAGGCAGCGCCGACTTAAAAGCATATACTTGCAACACCGGCACTGATTTTTCAGGGAGTTACATCGGCGCTCACACTGCCGTGGCGTATCGCGCCGGAACAACGGCGCACCGTGGTGGGCTCTACATCTCTCTTGTAACAGCCCATCACACGCCGCCGGCCCCGGATCGAGGGCTTGTCGGCCTGAAATCCCAGGCCCGGCGATCGGATCAGATGTGCTCAAACAAGCGCCACGTCACTTGAAATGAACCGACTTGCACGCTTAGCTGCTTCGACAAGAAAAACAGCCACCGTGGAGGACCCGATGATCGTCGAGATAGTTACGTTCCCGACACCCGAGGGGTGGGACCGGGACAAGATGCTCGAGGACGCCCGCCACGTTATTCCCAGGTGGACGGCCAACAAGGACTTGCTGCGCAAGCACTTCGCCATGGGCTTTGGCGAAGCCGAAGGCACCTCCGCCGGCATATACGTCTGGCCCTCGGTCGAAGCGGCACAAAAGGCTCACGACTCGAACTGGCGCGAAGCCGTCAAGACGCGCTCGGGCAGCTACCCGACAATAAAGTATTTCGATCTGTTCTTGCTCGTCGACAACGAGCACAGCAAGGTCACGGAGTGGGCTGCCGACGGCCTCGCCCGATCACCCGAGCATGTCTGAACTCCGGCGCTACCGGTAATCCCTCACCCAATGGCAAAGAAAGCGATCTCATGCGTTCGATTTTTGGCGCCCTCGCCCTCGGCATCGCCGCCGCCTGTTCATTCGCCGGTCCGGCCTATTCCCAGCCCTATCCGTCCCAGCCCATCAAGATCATCGTCCCCACGCCCCCCGGCGGAGTCGCCGACATCGCCGGCCGCGCTCTCGCTCAGCGGCTGAACGATACCGGCAAAACAGCAGTCGTCGAGAATCGCACCGGCGCCGGCGGCGCCATAGCGGCCGCGTTCGTAGCCAAATCACCGGCTGATGGACACACCGTCTACGTCGGCTTCCATGCGACGCAAGCGATTCTCCCCCATCTCCAGACGCTCACCTATGATTCCGAGAAGGATTTCGCCCCGGTCACTGTCGCCGTGCAGTCGGCCAACATCATGGTGGTAAACCCGAAAATTCCCGCCAATACGGCAAAGGAATTCGTGGCGTATGTGAAGGCCAACAGCGGCAAGGTCTCCTACGGCTCGCAAGGCAACGGCAGCTCGGGCCACATCCTGGGCGAGCAGTTCAAGGAACTCGCTGGTATCGACCTCGCTCACGTCGCCTATCGCGGTGGTGCGCCGGCCGTGCAGGACCTCGTCGCTGGCCACGTCGCCGTCGTCTTCGACATCTTGACGTTGGCACGGCCCCAAGTTGAAGCTGGCACCGTCAAGGCGCTGCTGATCACGTCGGCGCAGCCCGATCCGGTTTTCCCGGGCGTGCCGACCGCCAAGCAGGCGGGCTTCCCGCAGCTCGAGGGCGGCCCATGGTTCGGCTTCTTCGTGCCGACCGGCACGCCGAAAGCCGTGATCGACTTCCTCTACGAGGAATCGAAACAGGCATTCGGAACGCCCGCGGCCAAGGACCAGATGAGCAAGCAACTGCTCACCCCCATCCTCGGCACTCCCGATCAGACCAAGGCTTTCGTAGCTGCCGAATACAAGCGCTGGGGCGAAATCATCAAGTCCGCCAACATCAAGCTGCAGTAGCCCGATCACGGTGGACGCTTTGACGCCTCCACCTCGACCTCGCAGGCGCTATGCCTCTGATGCTTCCCCCAGCATTGTGCAGTGGAGGGAGCATCAGCGCTGCGAAGCGTAATGCGCCAGCGCCGTGAGATCGGCATCCGACGCCCCGACGATCACGGCCGTCATCGACGTGTCCGCCCCGCTCCGCTTGTTGTCGCGGAACGCCTTCATTGCGTCGATCATGTAGTCTATTCGCTGCCGCGCCAGCCTGGGCATCTGCTCTTGCCCGGCGAGCGTCGGCAAATGGCATGAAGCACAGCGCATCTTCGACGCCAGCGCCTCGCCGCGCTTCACGAGATCCGGATCGACCTTCTCTCCGCTCGCCTTGGGCGGCAGCTTGGAAAAGTGCGTCGCAAGTGCCTGAAGCTCGTCGTCCGTGAGATCCTTCGTCATTCCTTCCATCGCCTCGATTTTCCGCACACCTTCGCGCATCAGAAAGAGCTGGTTGAGGATGAAGAACTCCGGCTGTCCGGCGAGCGAAGGTATCTTATCCAGCTTGGAAACTCCGTCATCGCCGTGACATGCGGAGCACTGCTTCAGCCGCTCGGCAATGGCTGCCGGCTGGGCGGTCGCGGCCATTGCTGAAAAGGCGAAGGCCGCCAGCCCGAGGGCCAGCGACCTTCCAATGCGCAAGAAGCGCTGTTTCACATCAGTTGCTCGCGACACGCGGTTTTCCATAAGAGATGCGATAGACGGCACCGCTCGTTTCATCCGACACCAGCAGAGCACCGTCGGGCATCTGCATGACGTAGGAAGGACGCCCGAAGAACTGGTTGGTCTTGTCGTCGAGCAGCCCCTGCAAGAAAGGCTCGATTTTCGCCTTCCCGTTGGCGGACGTACGGGCGATCACGACATCATAACCGTACTTCTTTTCACGGTTCCAAGAGCCATGCCGCGCGATGAACGCCACGTTCTTGTACGAGGACGGGAACATGCTGCCGGTATAGAACTTGATGCCGAGACCCGCGGAATGCGGACCCGTCAGCGCCGCCGGCATGGTGACGCCGACGCAGGCGTTGGGCTTCTTCACGTCCGGATCGGGAATGCCGTTGGCGTGGCAGTAGGGGAAGCCGAAGAACGCGCCATCCTGGCCCTTGGCCACTCGGTTGAGCTCGTCTTCCGGTCCGCCGTTGCCCGCCCAATCGCGGCCGTTGTCGGTGAACCAGAGCTCCTTCGTAACCGGGTGCCAGCCGAAGCCCACTGTATTCCGGACTCCGCGTGCAACGACCTCCATCCCAGTCCCGTCCGGATTATAACGGCGGATCTGGCCATGGATTCCCGGATTGATCTCGCAGATATTGCAGTTCGCACCAACCTGGATGTAGAGCTTCCCATCCGGCCCGAAGTCCGCATATTTCCAGTTGTGATGCACGGTATCAGGCAGCCCGAAAGCCGCTGTGAGATCGACGGGCGTACCTGGATTGTCGAGCTTGTCTTCGATGTTGTCGTAGCGCAGAACGCGATTGATCGCGAGCACGTAGAGCGCACCGTCCTTGATGACGAGACCGTTCGGCTGCGTCAGTCCCGAGAGCAGCGTTTTGACCTGACGCTTGCCGTCCCGATCCACGATTGCATACACGCGACCGATCGCGCGGGTGCCCATGAAGATCGTGCCCTTCGGCCCACGCACCATCGTCCGTGCGCCTGGATGCCCGCTTGACCAAACCTCGGCCTTGAAACCCGCCGGCAGCTTGATCTTGTCGACGGGAAGTTTCTCGACAGGTGTCACGGTTGGCGGCACAGGATGCGGCTTCAGGCCCTGGTTCTGATTGCTCTTGGTCGGATCGGATTTGTCGAGCGCGCTGAATCCCGGCGGCGACTGAGCAAATGCCGGCGACGCAAGCACGGCAAGCGCCGCAGTCGCACCCAGCCAGCTTCTAAGCGAATTCATGCGAATTCCTCCCCATTTTGACCCGTGTCTGTGGACGCTTCCAGCTCGCGACCGCCGGGCATTTGTAGGTGCACTCAGCTCGTGTGGCAACGGCTGTTGCAGGCGTCCGAGCCCGCCAGACAGGCTGCTCCAACCTCCAACCATTGTAGTGAACCGAACTGCCCGCGATTTTATTCGATTTTGTCTCAGGCACTAAACGCATGCTTCTCGTCTCCGTGAGAAAACATCGTTCAAGTGGGAGAGCAGGCCGAGGAAACGCATGAATGGAAGTTCTCGAAGCAAACTTGATGTACCTTGCACAAGGTTGCCCGCGTTGCGCCGCGCTGAACTTGTCGATGTATCCAACCCGCCCCTTCGGTTTGCAGGTCGTCCGCAACGGCCAGGCGATGGGCATTTGGAGCGAGCGCAACGGCGCGCTGACTTTTCGCAATCTTGCGAGCTGGCATCACCGCATCATCGCGAAGACGCCGGCCGAAGCCATCGAACTCACCATCGCGATGGCCGAGAAGAACAGTTGGCTTGCCTAGACCTCAGTTTTTTGGCCGGTGTTTGACGGCCGGTTGGCGACCGGCTCTCCTTTCAATAACCTCGGCCTCGCATTTGCCAGGAGACGCATCCAATGACATCCCGCCCGCGCCGCAGCGTTCTCTACATGCCGGCAACCAACACCCGTGCGGTCGAGAAGGCGCGGTCCCTTCCCGTTGACGGCATCGCACTCGACCTGGAAGATTCGATTGCGCCGGAAAAGAAGGAAGAAGCGCGAGCCGCCGCCGCTTCCGCGATCGAAGCGGGAGGCTTCGGTCGCCGCGAGGTCGTTTTGCGCGTAAACGGGCCGGCCACGTCCTGGTTCGAAGACGACCTCGCCGCTGCCGCAACTGCGGGACCCGACGCGATCCTCGTGCCCAAGATCGAAAAGCCAGACCAGCTCCGGATGATCGGCGCGCACCTGGAAAAGCTGAAGGCCCCCCGCCATACCCGCCTCTGGATCATGATGGAAGCGCCGCTGGGTATCCTCAACGCCCATGCAATAGCGCAGGCCTCTCAACAGTGGCCGGAATGCCGCCTTTCGTGCTTTGTCCTGGGCAACAACGACATTCAGAAGGAAACACGAGCCCTCGATCATCCCGAGCGATTGCCGCTCCTTATGGCGCTTCAGACGAGTGTCTTCGCAGCCCGTGCGTATGGCCTCGCAATCCTCGACGGTGTCTATAACAACTTCAAGGACACCGAAGGTTTCCGTCGCGAGTGCCAGCAAGGCCGTCTTTTCGGCATGGACGGCAAGACGTTGATCCACCCGTCCCAGATCGACATAGCCAACGAAGTCTATGGCCCACCACCCGCCGAAGTTGCCTGGGCACGCCGCATCATCGCAGCTTTCGAGCAGCCCGATCACAAGGGCAAAGGTGCGATTTCTCTTGATGGTCAGATGGTGGAATTGCTGCACTTGGAAATCGCTAAGCGCACCGTCGCGATGGCCGATGCGATCGGGCGAGACAGCGAATCATGACCGACCTTGCAAGACAGCGCGTAAAACTCGGGCTCTCAGCGACATAGCACACGCTTCAGATCGAGCGAGCAGCGGGAACCCTCGGACGTCCAAGGCTTCGGCGAGCTGGAAACGAAAAAGATCCATTCTTCAGCTCGCAGACGTCTGGGAGGCCATTCCGGCCAGCGCCGGAGTGTCGTTAAGAACGGCCTCCGCAGCCTTCCGCGCAGTCGCGGCAACGCCTTTTGCGCCCAGCACCTGGGCAAACGCGACCGCCCCCTCGTGAAGCATCACGAATTGCCGCGCAACGGTCTTGGGATCGGGGATTTTTGCCGCGCGTGTCAGCTCCTCGAAGAACGCCAGATAGAGCCGCTTGTG
>CANJPN010000201.1 GCA_947475855.1 Bradyrhizobiaceae bacterium | reverse complement strand
GGCGTCGAAATATCTGCCGAGCTACCTCGGCTGGCGCCGCATGATCGAGCGCGACGGACACGAGCTCACGCCGCGATCCTGTCTGGCTGGCGCCTTGGCTTAGAGGATAGCGCTACATTGGAACGGAACAGAGCCATTCAGAAGGCCGTTACCGGCAACAGGCTCGACAGCGGGCGCACTGCGCCCGCGAGGTTCGCGAATTCCCATCGTTTCCTCCGTGATGAATGAATGCGTTTTTATTCTGCGTTCTGGTCATCTACGTCGGCGATGATGGTGCGCCTTCACACCTGCGGGTGTCTAGCGGAATTGCAAAGGCGTCGGACCTTTCGGTTCCGACGCCCGAATCAAGCGTTGCCCTGCCTTCCTCGGCGAATCTCAATCGCCGCAGATCTGGGCGTATTTGACATCGCAGGCGTCGATGCACTTGGCTTCGTTCGGCTTGCACTTCTTCGAGCAAGCCTCCCAATCGCGCTGACACTGGTAGAACGCCGGCGTCAGGCAATTGCCAGTGCCGTCCTGCTTGTACTTGCCGCACCGCCCCTTCACGAGGATCAGCATCTGATCAGCCGGCGGAACGCTATACTGGCGAACGCCCGATTGCGCATAAGCCTGTGCCCTGGCGTTATCCGCATTAGCGATGAACGCTACCCCCGAGACAGCAAGAGCGCCAAAGAGCCCAAAAATAGAAACGATCGGCCGACGTGACATTCCAATCCTCCGCTGAATACTGAATTCGCCAACTCTAAATTCAGCAAGAGCGGAAGCGCAATCCGAAGCAGAAGTTCTCGCTTAATGCGGGTCTACCGTTTGTCCCAATTGGGCGAGCAGCATTTTCTGCCCTTCCAGAAACTCGATGCTGAGCGGAACCCGCGGCCGTGGCAGCGCGATGGGAACGACCGACTTCAGCCGTCCCGGATGCGGGCTCATCACGAATACCCGATCCGCCAGATACACCGCCTCGGCCACGTTGTGCGTGACGTAAACGACCGTCTTCTTCGTCTCGCGCCACACATCGGCGAGCAGCTTCTGCATATCGTCCCGCGTCAGCGCATCGAGCGCTGCGAACGGCTCGTCCATCAGCAGAACCGACGGATTGTAGGCAAGCGCCCGCGCGATTGCGACGCGCTGTTGCATGCCTCCCGACAAATGATGCGGGTAGGAATTCGCGAACTTTTCGAGCTTCACGAGACGCAATTGCTCCATCGCGATTGCCTCACGCTCGGCCCGGCGAACACCCTTCATTTCGAGCCCGAAGGTGACATTGCCCAACGCTGTCCGCCAAGGAAAAAGCTGCGCGAAATCCTGGAATACGACGCCGCGATCAGTACCGTAGCCATTCACCGGCTTGCCGCCGATCGTGATCTCGCCGGCAGAAGGCTTGAGAAAGCCAGCGATGATATTGAGTATCGTCGACTTGCCGCAGCCGGATGGCCCAACGAGGCAGACGAATTCCGATTGAGCGATATCGAAACTCACGTTGTCGACAGCATGAACCTGTCCAGCAGGGGTGTCGTAGTTCAGGCTGACGTTTCGTACCGATATATGCGACATGCCGATACTTGTTCCCCCCGGTGCGTTTGTTCGCTGACCCTATACGAGAACTCGAGGTCAGCCTATGACTCGAACACACGACTAGGGGGCGTCGTCCGAAAACGCGTCGGGCGGAACAGCACACGATACAAAATGAGGGAGGCACCATGACGATGCCGTACAGGGCGCAGCAATCGAACGACCGCGTTCACACTGCGGCTGCAGTTGCTGCCCTGGCGCTCGTGACGGCACAAGTGGGTTGCCCCAACGGCGCCGCCGCTCAGTCATCCTTCCCGAGCCGCCAGATCCTGCTCGTCATCCCATTCGCCGCAGGCGGCACCGGCGACATCGTCGGCCGCATGCTGGCTGAGCGTCTGACGACTGCCCTCGGCCAATCTATCGTCGTCGAGAACCGCGCCGGGGCATCAGGCGCTATCGGCGCTCGCAGCGTCGCAACAGCCCCACCGGATGGCCACACGCTGCTTGTCGGCCAGACCGGCGAGATCGCAATCACACCCAACTGGGGCAAGGGCACCGGCTACCATCCAGACAAGGATCTGGCGCCGGTCGCTCTCGCAACGGTTGTGCCGTTAGCGCTCGTATCGCCATCAAAATCCGGCTTCAAGACGGTCGCGGATCTCGTTGCAGCGGCGCAGGGCAAACCGATGTCGTTCGCCTCTTCAGGCACGGGAACCCCCGGCCACTTTGCCGGCGAACTCCTGAAACTACGTACCAAGTCCGACATGGCCCACGTGCCTTACAAGGGCGCCGGACTTGCCCTGAACGATCTCCTCGGCGGCCACGTCGCCTACTTCTTTTCAGGCTTTCCCGCCGCGGATCCGCATGTCAAATCGGGCAGCCTGACACTGCTAGCCGTTTCTTCCGGCAAGCGGTCCATCAGCGCGACCGAAATCCCCTCGGTCGGTGAAACAAAGGGCCTCGAGGGCTTCGACATTACCCTTTGGCAGGGCTTTTTCGCCCCTGGCGGCACGCCGGCCGACATCGTCGCCAAGCTCAATGCCGAGATCAACAAGCAATTGAACGATCCCGAGGTGAAGGCAAGGCTGCTCGGACAGGGCGCCGAGCCGCGCCCCCTTACCGTGGCGGAATTTGCAGCATTCACGCGCGCAGAAGGCGAAAAGTTCGGCGGCATCATCAAGGAGATCGGCTTACCCGCACCATAAGCCGACAGCATGAATCGACTTTGCCGCCAACCTCTCGCAAGATCGTTGCGACCGCCAATCGCGAGCAAACCAATCCGACGCCCTCAGCGTACCTAAACGCTTGGCAAACAAACACGCACGAGGCTGAACATGAAGCTTCTTAAATTCGCTGCAGTTGCCGTATTCGCCTCGTTCCCCACCTCCAACCAGGTTTCAGCACAAGCCGCCGCAGACGTATGGCCAAGCCGTTCCGTCTCGATCTTGGTTCCCACGGCAGCCGGCGGAAACACCGACATCATGGCGCGCTTTGCCGCCGAACATCTCAACAACAAGTTCAACCAACCGTTCGTTGTGCAAAATCGTCCGAGCGCGGGCGGCGTCCTGACAAGCCAACAAGTAAGCACGGCCGATCCGGATGGCTACACGGTGCTTTTCGCGCCGAGCTCGATGATCCTGCTCACGCCTCTGGTCCAGAACGCCGCCTTCAATCCAGACCAACTCGTTCCCGTCACGAACGTTGGAACCGGCGCCCAGGCGGTCGCCGTCCGCCAGGGCCTGCCGGCAAAGACGCTTCCAGAATTCATTGCGCATGCAAAAGCCAACCCCGGCAAGCTGAACTACACCACGGGTGGTGTAAACAACATCAGTCATCTCGGTCCCGTGCTCATGTTCCGGAAGGCTGGCATCGAACTCGCTCATGTGCCAGCGCGCGGCGAGCCTCAGGCCATTACCGACTTGCTGTCCGGCAGCGTCGATTTCTACTTCGGCAACACGTCCGTGTTGCTCGGCTCGGATCTCGAGAAGATTCGGCTCCTGGCTGTCGGCACCGCGAACCGCCTTGCCGGCGTGCCTGAGCTCCCCACCGTCGCCGAGACGATCCCAGGGTTTGAATTCGCTTCTTGGAATGGCTTCTTCGTGCCCAAAGGCACCCCCGACGCCACCATGGAGAAACTGCGTGGCGCCATCTCCGAGCTCGTGAATACGCCGGCCATGAAAGACAAGCTGACCAAACTCGGCATCGTTCCTGGCGGCCAGAGCAAGGAACAAGTCGCCGCTACCTTCAAGAAAGACGCAGCGAGCTTCGCGGAAGCCGTTGCCGCCGCCGGCATCAAGAAGCCGGAAGCGAAATAGCGCGCGAGGCAAGAAAAGTCCCCGCCAATTATTCTGGCGGGGCTCCCCCCTACGCGCTACGCACCACTAGTTCCAACTCGACACCGTTGCCGGAACCTAGACGGATGACATTTCCAGCCGTCGGCGCACTCTACCGCTATCCGATCAAAGGCATGACGCCCGAGTCATTGCAGCGCGTCGCGCTGGAAGTCGGCGCCACGATGCCGTTCGATCGTGCTTACGCAATCGAGAATGGCCCTGGCCGATTCGATCCTGACGACCCGAAGCACCTCCCCAAGATCAATTTCGTAATGTTGATGCGCAACGAGCGGCTCGCAAGCCTGGAGGCTCGTTTCGACGATACCACGCGGACGCTGACGATCATGCGCGCAGGCAGGCAAGTCGCGCGCGGCAACCTGGAGACGCCGATCGGACGTCGCCTGATCGAGCAGTTCCTCGCCGCCTACATGACGACGGATATGCGCGGAGCACCGAAGATCGTCTCCGCGCCGGGCCACAGCTTTTCCGATGTCGCGGCCAAGTGCGTCCACGTGATCAATCTGGCGAGCGTCCGGGAAGTAGAGAGGATCGCCGGGCGAGCCGTCGACCCGCTCCGCTTTCGCGCCAATATTCACTTGGATGGCCTACCGCCATTCGCCGAAATCGATTGGATCGGACGCGATCTGCGCATCGGCAATGTCGGATTGCGTGTATTCGACCGAACCGTGCGCTGCGAAGCGACCAACGTCGACCCCACGACAGCCGCACGCGACATGGCGATCCCCGCCCTCCTTCAGCGCACCTGGGGCCGCACCGACTTCGGCGTTTACGCCCAGATTGCAGCGGCCGGAGAGATCGGGATCGGTGACGCTGTATCGATTGCCGCCAAGTAGACACAGCAGGCGCGCAACCGCATCCGCGATATTCATCACGATAGCCCAAACGCAAAATCAGCCTGGTTCGTTCTGAACCAAGCTGATTTCCCATTTCCGCGTTGATCCCTTAGCCACGATCAATCATTCGTTGTCGGATCGACTGGAGCAGGCCTTGTCGGCGGCGCAGCGTCGGCGTCTGGTGCTGCAGCTTCGCGACGGGGGCGCCGAACGGGACGGCGCAGAAACTCCGGCTGATCATTGCCAGCCTCGACGAAACGCTCACGACGGCGAGGCGCGGGTGCCGGTGGTACTGCTGCCGGGGCTGCAACTTCGACGGCCCGCTCGATGACCGGCTGAACCGCTTCAACCACAGGCCGCTCGCTGACTTCCGGCCGCTCGAAGCGTTGCTGACGCTCGGCGCGCTCTGGACGCTCTACACGTTCGATACGCTCCGGGCGGTCCCCACGCTCCTGGCGCTCGGGTCGTTCCATACGTTCCGGTCTGTCACCGCGGTCCTGCCGCTCGACCCGCTCTACGCGCTCTGGTCGGTCTTGGCGCTCGGGACGATCACCGCGATCCTGTCTCTCGCCGAACGGTTGTCCCTGCCGCGGCCCACGATCCTGACGGTCACCGCGATCGAATCGATCGTGCCGCTCGCCATTATGCTCCGGCCGCGGGAAGCGGTCACGGTCGTTGCGTTGATCACCGCGATCGCCGCGGTCCTGCCCGAAGCGATTGTCGCGCTGCCGGAAGTTCCGTTGATCCCGATCACGGCCACCATCGCGGTCGCGCTGCTGGTTGCCTTGGCCATGATCGCGGTCGCGATAATTCTGCTCGCCCTGATGGCGCGGCTGGCGGTCGTCCTGTCGCGGCTGCCCTTGATCGTACATCCGTGGTTGCTGCTCGTTGGAGCGCATACCCATCGGCTGTTGCTGCTCGCCTGAACTCTCCTCGCCGTCCTCTCCAGTATCGCCCTCGAACGGTTCTCCCGGACCGGGGAACGGACGACGCGGCATAGTACCTGCCACGGCTTCCCCACCGTTCTGCTGCATCTGCTGCTCGCGGTACGTGAGGATAATGCGGTTGTAGTGCTCGGCGTGCTGAAGATAGTTCTCGGCTAGCACGTGATCGCCGGACGAAAGCGCATCGCGCGCCAGCGACATGTACTTCTCTGCGATTTGCGCAGGGTTACCGTGAATCTTCTGGTCCGGTCCGTTGGACTGATAGTTCCGCATCAGGGGATTTTGGTGATGCTGCCCCTTGCGGTTCTGATGGTTGTTATTGTTGTTATTGTTGTTGCGACCGCGACCTCTGCGGTTCTGCTGTCCCTGCCTCATGGAACCCTGTTCTCTCAAGCTATGTGCCTACAAATCGTTGAAGGAATGCGAGCAGCCGAACCTGGCACAGCGGCGGCCTTCTTCTGTGGGACGCGATGATGCGCAAGCCCGCTTCGATCTCCGCGAGACCGCTGAAGCAGCGCACAGCCGTCCAAGTCCAAGCTAATCGTCATATAGACCGGGTACCTAGTACCTGCGTCCTCGAACGCGGAGCGGCGGTCGACGTCAAATTCTCTGATCGTCGTCTACGCCATGTCGCTGCATCCCAACCGGATACAACGTGCAACGATGTGAAGATAGGCTATCTGCGCTGCGGCTGTTAAAGGCGGCTATGTGCCGAGCTCGACCCACACGCTTGCAAAAAGCTTGACCAGTAGTCTACTCGCTAAGTTCACTCCTGCCAATAGGCTTTTGATCGTCTGCTAAATTTGTGGTTCCAAGCCACACACCGAGTGTGGCCGCCGAGGTCCACTCCGGTCAGGTGCCCACGCGCCACGTCCGATCCGCAATGCAGCTCGATCAAGTCAACCACCGCTGCTGACTGACCGGCCCCGATCTCGACCACGAACCACGTGCCCGAACTGAAAATCGGCCGAGCCGAACCGCTTACGATCTCCCGGTATATATCGAGCCCATCGGCCCCGCCATCAAGTGCCAGCAGCGGATCGTATTGCCGCACGTCCGGATCGAGCCCCGCAATTTCGCTGGACGCAATATAGGGCGGATTGGAGACGACCAAATCGATCGGTCCCGTCACCACATCGAGCGATCGCGCCAGTTGCCAGCGCACCCGTTCGTTCACACCGAGCAAACCAGCGTTCTGGTGCGCCACCTCCAGCGCCGCCGGACTGACATCCGTCCCGACCCCACGCGCCTTACCCAGCTCCGACAGCAACGTGAGCAGGATGCACCCAGTCCCTGTCCCGATATCGAGAATTTCGATAGCTCGATCTCGCCAGCCCTCTTCGTCAGCTATCCGCAACGCCAGAGCTATCAGCGCCTCCGTATCGGGTCGCGGATCGAGCGTGGCCGGCGTCACGAGAAATCGGCGGCCATAGAAGTAGCGCTCGCCGAGAATGCGCGCCACAGGCTCACGCTCGAGCCGCCGCCGCACCATCTCGCACAGTCGCGCCGCCTGCGTTTCGCTCAACGGCATCGCAGGCTCCAGAACCAGCCGCTCCTGTGAGCAACCCGTCGCGGCCTCGACCAGCAGGCGAGCATCGAGCCGGCCCGTATCGATACCGGCCCGCGACAACTCCACGGCGATTTCCCGCACGACGTCCGAAACAGTCACGCCGCCCGCAATCGTCATTCGATCGTTTCCGCCTTGCGGTACATCGCGATCAGAGATGAACGAAGCACGAAATCGCGATGCTGAGCGGGATCAGCCGCCATCCGCCTGAGATTCTCCAGGTTCGTCGCGCGCACCTTGGGATCGCGCTCCTCCAGCGTGCGCTTGTTCGCGATCGATTGCGCCTGCACGTATTCGATCGCTGTCAGTCGCCGCTGCCGGTCATAGCGTGCGAGCAGCGGCGCTGCGTCGGCACCCTTCCAGATCTCCGCGATCTTGTCCGCGAGGTTGAGCCCATCTTGGAACCCGCTGTTCATACCCATCCCGCCGATCGGGTTGTTGACGTGCGCGCTGTCGCCCGCGAGCAGGAACCGCCCCTCATAGAACGCACCCGCAACGCGCTGATGCACATTGTACATGTTGCGATGGATGATCTCGCATTTGCCCGCTGGCGCGAGACATTCCGCGAAGCGAGCCGCGATCCACGCGTCGCTCATCACCTCCTCGTCACTCTCCTCGTTCTTGGCGGGAAACACGCACCGCCACAGCCCCTCGAAGTTTTCACCCGGCACTTTCATCAGCGACACCCAGCGCTCTGGATGTGCACAGTAGTTCCGGAGCCGGAAGCCCATCGCCGCTTCGAGATCCCGCGTCGTCGTCACGATGTTGAAGCGCTCCGGCCACGTGAACCCATCGAACGTCACATCCATCGCCTTGCGCACGACCGAGCGCCCGCCATCCGCGCCAACCAGCCATCGCCCGCGATGCACCTCGACCGTTCCGTCCTCGCGCGTCGCACGCGCCTCGACCCAATCGGGCCCCTGGCTCACGTCGGTGACGTCGATCGGCCGGATCATCTTGAACAGCGGCTCCTTGGCCGCCGCCGCGAGCGCGACGTAGACCGTTTTGTGCTGCTCGATCTGCACGACGAACGGATAGGCCGTGTCGTCCTTCAGGTAGCCGTAGTCGAACTCGGCCACGACCTCGTGGGTCTCTCGATCGCGCCATTGGAACAGCGACGACTTCAAACCTTGGCGGATGAGTTCCGGCGTCAGCCCCATCGGATCGAAAAGATCGAGCGTCGACGGCTGCAGCGTCGCCGCGCGATGATCCTCCGCCGGCTTGTCGAGCTTATCGAGCACCGTGACCGGAATGCCGTGTCGCGCGAGCCGCAATCCGGTGAGGGTTCCGATAGGTCCACCCCCAACGATGATGACGCGGTCATGGTCGTTCATGCGCTGGCTTGCTCCGCTGAGTTCAGGTGAGAGTTGCTTGTTGCGTTCCCGAAACATCCGATTAGATTTTCGACCGGCCGGATCTGTCAACGCGTCACAAGCGGCCATACCCCATCGAACCATCTGGAGAAGTCAACATGGCCGTCGAATTGGCCCGGCTCACGCTCGCCTCGCAGACCGATACCGCCGGGCTCGAAAAGCAGGTGAAGGCCTGGGGCCCGCAACGTATCGAACGGCTGGCGCTCGTCTACAAGGTCGAAGGCGAATACGAGGACGGCAGCCGCGAGCGCGCGCGCGCTGCAGTCTATGACGTGCTCGCACGCCACGGCCTCGACGGCAAAGCGGAGATGGTGACCGTGGTCGGCTGCGAAGGCCTGGCCACGCCGTTCGGCTATGTCCTCGCCGATGTCGCGAGCGACGCCTCAGCGGGCAAAGCACAACCTGGCCGCGCCCAACCCGGCCGCGCAAAGCGCCTCGCCATCGGCGTTGCACGCGGCACGCCGCCCGACGACGCCGACCTCGACAAGGCGAAGTTCAAGACGACCGTCGCCCGCCTCACAGAAAAGGCGATGGCGGACGCGGGCCTCGGCGCGAAAGACGTCGTCACCGTTCTCGTCAACACCCCGGCACCGAACGCCGGCGATAAGGGCCTCAGAGGCCGCAAGGCGCGCGCCGTTGCAGCCTTGGGCGCCGGCATTGCGATATCAGACGTCGAGGCATCGGACGTGACCGAAGCCTCGATCATGAAGAAATCCGATCTCTTCACCAAGCGCGTGCAAACCTTCACCGGCCCGACCGTGAAGCAGCTCGAGATCATCGTGATCGGCAATCGCGCGGGCGCGGGTGGAAATCTCGTCGCCTGCTCCGCCGCCACCGCCGACCTCACCGACATGCGCCCGCTGAAGCGCATGCTGATCAAAGCCGGCCTGGAACTCGACCGCGACGGCGAACTGGCTTCACCCGAGCGCGTCGTCGCCATGATGATCAAATCCGGCGTCCGCCCGGATGGAACTATCCACGGCCTGCGCACCACGCTGTTCGAGCCGGGCTTGCCGGTCGAAAAGCACGTCCGCGCCGCGCAGTCGGGCTTGATGGCAGCGCTGCTCGGCACATCGGCCGTGTTCAACACCTTCGATCCGATCCAGCAATGCCCCGTCGGCGGATCGACGGCGTGCGCCATCGTGCGTGTGGATTGAAAACTTGAAGGAGCAAGACCTTCGAAGGCACGCGGTACGAGCCTTGGCCGGGTCATGTTTGAGAGCTTTGCTAGGGCACGGCGGGCGCGTAATAGTGGGGCATAGCGACGACTGAACGGGATCGCCAGGGGCTCCATGGCCGACGTTTTCATTTCATATCGCAACACGCCGGACCGCCGCATT
>CANJPN010000200.1 GCA_947475855.1 Bradyrhizobiaceae bacterium | reverse complement strand
TGGCGCCCCGCGGCGTTGCTCTCCGGTCGGCCTACGGCCTCCCTACGCGCAACGCCGCGGGGCCCCTTGCCTCCCCCGCCTCGTACACCACGTCCTGGGACGCGCCCCAGAAAGATTCGACAGCTGAGATCAGCAGACTACCGTGTAGTTCTCATTTGGGAATGCGAAATCGATGATGCTGAGCGGCTGGGCCACCGGCTGTCAGATCTGGGCAAACCGCGTATCGTGTAGACCGCGCATCCGATCGATCATCGCGGTGTAATTGTAGTTGTCTTGCGGCTGCGGCGCTGGCGGCTTCGTATGAAGTTTCACTGCCGAACCGTCGTTCACACATTCGATCACGACGATGCCGAGCGCGTCATAGCCTGAGATACCGGTCTTCGACCGTCTCGGCAGTTGGCCAACCTTGTCCATCGTGATCTCAACGGACCTCGGTTGTACGTGTGTGCTCCAGTCTGGTTCTGACGATCTGTTCTTCTTGTTGAGATCCGGGCTGAGAAAGCGCTCGGAAATGTTGATCATCACCACACCGGCGGAAATTGCAGCGTCATGTGCTCCGTGGACAGTCTGATGGCTCGAGTTCAATTCGTCGTACAGACGCGGCAGGGCCCGCTGATGCGCAGTCATACAAGCCTTTGCTTCCAACGCGATCAAAACATTTCCGACGGGCATTTCGCGAAGCACGGGTAATTCCGACAGTTCCTTACGCTCACCATTCGTAAGCTCAATGCCATAGTGCAAAGCAAGATCTGCCATCGTCCGTCCCGACGACGAACCGCTCGCTGGGAGGCAGATGACCAGGTCGAGGTTCTTCTTTCGGTCGTGTTGGAAATCCCGCATCTCGTGATTGATGCCGAAACCCACCCGTCCATCTTTCACATGCTTACGGAGCAATGCGGACGCACGAAGCACGTCGAACAATATCCCCCAGCAAGCTACTTTGGAGTGATGGTCGCTGCGGCTGTGATAACTCCACACGTTTCCGTGCTTGTCGGTAACGTGTGGGCTCGACAACGTTCGCACAAGAATGTCGGGACCGGAGATGGACATCTCACACGACTACACTATCAGCGGCCGATTCGACACCCGGTACCGGTTCGGCCATCGGGCGTCGGGGTGTCAGCCCCACCATGCGAGACAACGCCGCTAAACCTTCTCGTAGAACTGCAGGCTCTTGTAGTCGGGGAGGCGCTTGAGCTTGCCGGCCGAGACGGCGGCCATGGCGATCCCGGTGGCTTTATCGCCGGCGAATGAGCCGGTGAACAGCGACACGAGGCCGCCCTTCGGCATCGTTTCCAGCGTCTTGTCGACGACCTCGGCGTCGGTCAGCCCGCCGTACTTGTCCTGGCTGTCGCCGCGGAACTCACACAGGTGGAACAGCGTGGCGATGTCGATCTTCGGTAGCAGCTTGGGGTTCAGCAGGTAGATGTCGCCGAACAGTACCTGATAATGGCGCGACAGCTCCGCGTGCTCGATCGCGAGCTTCACGAAATCGTCAAACTCCTTCGGGCTGGCGGTGATGCCGAGGATGTCGTTGGGCGTACCCTTGGCATGATTTGCCAAGCCGATATGGTGATGCCCGCCGGTGCCGAAATGGAAGACCGTCTTACCCTTGATCCCCCGCTCCTCGAGCCATTCGACGAAGTGCACGTCGCACGGACATTGCTCGACATCGAGAAACCAGTTCACGTCCCAAATCTGAAGCATTGAAATCTCGTCACGTGTTGGTCGGATGGGCGATAGGGCTTAGGCACCGGAGTTACCCGGGGACGACATTGGCTATCGTCGGAGTTTAGTCCATACGTGGAATTGCTGCTCGACGAAGCATGTCCTCGATGTCAATCTTGTGGCACGGGTCACGCTCGCACAGAAAGCGACTTTCGGCGGGGAGCGCCTGCCGGCAGAAGAGACGTCGAGGGACCTGTTGTCCGAACAAAGCTCATATTCAGCCCAACCCGGCCGCGCAGCAATCTTCCTGCGCATCGTCGCGAATTTCTGGACCGGCCCATCGCGGTTCGTGGCTTGGCTCCTGGCTCTCGCGCTGTTGTGTCTGGTCCTGATCAGCGTCACATTGCAGGCGCTCATCAACACCTGGAACGCAAGCTTTTTCAATGCACTGGAGAAAAAAGCGCAAAGTGACCTCGGCCCGCTGCTGTGGCAGTTCGCCGGTTATGTGATCGCGGGCGGCCTCGTGATGGCCGTGACCGTTGTCGTGCGCATGTACCTGATGGTGCACCTCAGGAAATGGGTGACGGCGGCGATCTACACCCACTGGCTCGACAGCGGCGCTTATCTCCGGCTCGACCGCAATGCCGCCGGCGCTGAAACGCCGGAGTTCCGTATCGCCGACGACGTTCGCGTCGCGCTCGACCAGATGGTCGACCTCGCAGTCGGCTTTTTCACCTCCGTTTTACTGGCAATCACATTCTTTGCGGTGCTGGCGCGGGTCGGCGGCTCGCTCCGCCTGGAATCCGGCTTCACGATCCCTGCCTACTTCCTGGTCGGTGCGATCGTCTATGCGATCATGATGTCGGGTATCGCCACGTTTCTGGGCGCTCCCCTCGTCGGCCGGATCCAGCGAAAGAACCATCAGGAAGGCTTATTCCGCTACGAATTGATGAAGGTGCGTGAGGACGCGCAGCAGATTTCCGCGTCGCGGGGCGAGGTGAGGCAGGCTGGCATACTGGCTCGTGCCCTCGACGAGTTGGTGCATCAATGGCACCGGGTGATCGTCTGGCAGGCACAGGTCCTCGGTGTCGCCAGCTCGAACGCGGTGCTGGTCGGGGTCTTCCCCGTAATCCTCGCGATCCCGAAGTACCTTTCCGGCGAGATGACGCTGGGCTCGGTGATGCAGCTTGCGACGGCCTTTGTTCAGGTGCAGATGGCGCTCAATTGGATCGTCGACAACTTCGTTCGCTTCGCAGAATTGCGCGCATCGGCCAATCGCGTAGGCGAACTGGTCTTCGCGATGGACGGTATGACGAGCGCAGAGACCCCTGCCTCGACCAATGCTGCTGGCTCTCGTGAACTCAGCGAGAGCGGGGAGATGGGCGCTTCAAAGCCCATAGCGTCGTAGGCACGGCGATCGACGGCCGATAACCGCCAAGGTTTCACCATGGCAAAGACCGACTTCAAGTCCGTGGATGCATACATTGCCACCCAACCGGAGGCGACGCAGTCGCTGCTGAAGCGCGTACGAAGCATAATCCGCGCAGCGATACCCACGGCCGAAGAGACAATCTCCTACCAGATCCCCGCCTACAAGCTCCCGGGCGGCGCTGTGATCTACTTCGCGGGATGGAAGCAGCACTATTCGATCTACCCTGCTACGGACGCCGTCGTCGCAGCGTTTGGTCCCGAACTCGCACGCTTAAAGGTGAGCCGGGGCACGATCCGCTTCCCCCTCACCGAACCGATACCGGAACAGCATATCGAGGCCATCGCCAGGCTTCGCGCCAAAGAGGTGCATGAACGCGCGGCGAAAGTTGCAAAGGCGCCAGCCCGGACAAAACGTCAACGGTCGGACGGCCTCAAACCCTGAATTGACCGCCCCCCCGTTGGCATGCCGACGCGCAAGTGTGTTAGGGACAATCTCAATCCGGCCCATCGTGATCTCGCAAAATGCCCCTGGAGACCGCCTACCTCGCGCCGGACGGCTTCGTGGACGATCTCGTCCGTGAGGTGGGGGAGAGCGTGCGCGAGGTGCACGGGCGGCTGGTGATCGCCAAGGGTGAGGCGCAGAACCCGGCGTGGGCCGCCAACGTGTGGCGCGAACCGCGGCGCATCGCCATCACCTCGATCGGCGACGCGGCAACGAAGCTGCGCGCGATCCAGCGCAATTGGGCGCTCTATCCCCATGCCCATCACCGGCGCGCCGCCCTGATCGAAGAGCGTCTGCCCAAGGTATCGGCCAAGCCGCTCGAGTTCGGCACGCCAGCCCCGACCGCGCCGCTGGGATCGTGGACCCTGCTGGCGCCGGACACGATGCTCGCCAGTGCCTCCTGTTCGAGTGCGTTTCCCAACGGCGAGGTGCGGTTTATCGAGGACAGAGTTTCGAGCCCGAGCCGCGCGTATCTCAAACTGTGGGAAGCGTTCACGGTTCTCGGGGTGAAACCGCAGCCCGGCGACCTCTGCCTGGATCTCGGCGCCTGCCCGGGCGGCTGGACGTGGGTGCTCGCCAATCTCGGCGCGCGCGTGATCAGCGTCGACAAGGCCCCGCTCGATCCTCGGATCGCTGCCATGCCCGGTGTCGAAGTGCGCCTGGAAAGCGCGTTTGGGCTCGATCCCCGATCGCAGAGCGTACCGGCAGTCGACTGGCTGTGCTCGGACGTGATCTGCTATCCCGCGCGTCTGCTGGGCCTCGTCGAGCGCTGGCTCGCCACGGGCAAGGCACGCCGCTTCGTGTGCTCGGTGAAATTCCAGGGCGAGACCGACTTCGGCGTGATGAACGCCTTCAAGGCGATCCCGGGATCACGGCTGATGCACCTGTCAGCCAACAAGCATGAGCTGACCTGGATCAAGCTCTGACCTCACGCGCCAATCGATCGAGTTCACACGCGAAGATCGCTACGTCTTGACCAGCGGCGCCCGCCTTCGCACTCCGCCTACGAATGCTTGATCGGCTGGTCCGGGAAGGCCAACTGCTCGCGCGCACGCCAGTCGTTAGTGACGTAGTTGACGATGACGGACTTCCTGACGCCCTCGACCTTTCGCGGCTCGAAACCGTGAAACGTGATCTTGGAGGGCACGAAGATCATCGCCGCGTTCGGCTTGAACGGCGACCGCGCCACATGCCGCTTGTCCGTATCGTAGATATCTGTGCCGAGATCCGCGTGGCTCGGATCGGTCGACGTATAAAGCAGATAGGTGAAAACCTTCACCCCGAGATCGGAATGTGGCTCGAGCCAGAACCCGTTCGTGTCCTGCGCGTACTCGATGCGCAGATAGGTGCCGCCGAGTTTGGTGCCGAACGTCTGCTCGATTTGCCGCGTCACCTTTTCAGACTGAAACCCATCCGAAACCGCCGCAATCACGGGATGCTTGGCCCGGTTTTCGACATCGAAATACCGGCGCGTCGCATTGTGCACTTCCCGCTTTCCGGAAATGCCACCCAGTGCAGGCGCCGGGAATGGCAACCCGTTGATCTCCTCGACTGTACCATCCGGCAGGCACTTGCCGGAAAGCCAATGCCGATAGGGTGTCTCGAACCGCTCCACGGCGGCGAAACTCGACAGCAGCGAATTGATGACGGCCTCGGCGGTATGGGCCATGAGCGGCGCTCCCTTCGCGTGATCGGGCAATTTGACTTGATCGGATGTTTCGGTGCTGGCATCACGCACGCACCGAGCGCCCTCAAGCTACAACGATTGCAAGCTCGCGCATCTAGCACTGCCACACTGCATGGGGAACTGACACGGCGTCGCGGAGATAATTCGCCGGTTCCCCACACACAACGAAGGCGCCCTGTGGGGCGCCTCTTCGAAATCCATCAGGCACAAGGCGACGGGCGGAGCCGCAAGGGTGGTCCGCCGCTCCCCTCGGGAGCGCCTCGCTTGCGCGGCGCTCAGCAGAGAGACGAGAACCAGGGAGCCGAGCGGATCCGCCCGTCGACCTCGTCCAAAACAGATACCGGCATCGCATGTCTAAAGTTGGGCATAACCGTGGCCAATCTGTCATCGCGCGCCTTGCACAACCCGGCTACCGTAGTTGCACGAGTTGATTCGCGTCGAACACTGACGATTTGGGGGAAGCTGTGCCGGAAACGGTAAAGTCGTCGATGCGAATAGCCGACGGTCGTGCGGCCGGCCGCAAGGGCCGATTGATACTCGTGACATGCGCCGACATCGGGCGCCTCGACCTCGTGCTTCGCGCTGCCGTCCGGCGGATGCCGGCAACCCATGCGCTCGAGCTGGCCGAACCTGTCGTGACACGATCACTTCCGGCAGGCAGCGGCACGCTCGTAAGCCGCAGCCGGTTCGGGGCGATCGACGAGACCGGCGACATCGTGCTCGCCTGGCAGGAAGGTGATCGCTCGTTCGGCTACACGACAAGCGTCATCGATCATCTCGAAGATGGCTTTTCGGTCGTCGCTGCTGCGCCCTCCGGGTGCGGCGCGGATCTCGTGGCCCGCTCGCTCTGGCCGGACGTCGTCGTGCATATCCAGCCCGGCACCGAAAAGCTGCGCAGTGCGCTCGGCTCCGCGACGAACAAGTCTCGCACTTCGGCACCTCCGTCCCCCGACAATATCTGGGGCGGAGCGCGCGACGTCCGTATTCACGACCTCGGCAATCTCCAGGCAGTCGTCCGCGTCCTGACGGCCGAGTTGGAGCGGCTGTGCCCCAACCCCGTGGTGCACGAACAGCGGCCACGCCCGGCTGCCGCCAAGCCAACGGATACGCTACGGCCCGGCGCGAAATCGAGCCTTGCGACCACGCGCAACCGCAAATCATACAAGCGGTCCCTTGACGCTCGTGCACACGCGCCGTCACCACACGCACGCGCAGTCTCGTCGACGTGATCAGTGCCTGCGGTACCGGCTGAACCAAGTCTATCGCTTCCACGGTGGACAGCCGGAGCATCATGGCCCTCTTTCTAGACATCCTGACGCGCGTGACGCTGCCTATCATAGGCTTGGCTGCGCTCGGCTATTGCTGCCAGCCCTGGCTCAAACTCGACATCGGAACGTTGACCCGTTTGCAGGTCAACATCGTGATGCCCGCATTTCTGATCCACTCGCTTTCGGCGGGAAAGCAGCCGCTCGACATCGTCTGGCTCGTGGCGACGCTCGGCGTCGTCCAGTTCATGATCCTCGTGGCGCTCGGATGGTCGATTGTCCGGATTATGCGATTGCGCAATTCCCTTGGGCCGATCATGGGCCTCGGCACGGCATATGCCAACGTCGGCTTCTTCGGCATTCCAGTCACGCAACTCGCTTTCGGCTCAGAATACCTGCTGCACCAGTCCGTGCTGACCGCCACTGTAACCATCCTGGTTTGCACGGTCGGCGTCTGGCTTCTCAGCCCCGATACCGGCGGCTTTACGCGCAGACTGCGATCAGCTTTCGAGACACCGCTGATCCCATCGGTCGCGGCAGGGCTCGCGCTACGCTACTTCGACGTCGAACTGCCGCCCATCGCCAGCCAGCCGCTGCATCTCCTGGGCTCGATCTTCACGCCGCTCGCAATCTTCACGTTGGGCGCCCAGATCTCCGCGGCAAGGGCGTTGCGATTTGAGCCTCTACCCCAAGCGATCATCCTGTTCCTCAAACTCGCGATAGCGCCCGTGCTCACGTTCTACCTGTGCCAAGCGATGGGCGTGCCCCCGGACGTAACGCAGGTGATGATGGTGGCAGCCGCCACGCCCGTCGGCGTTCTCGTCACGATCTTCGCCGCGGAGATGAACGCCGAGCCCGAGTTCATCTCCACCGCGACCGTGATCACGACAGCCCTGTCGCCGTTCACCGTCACCGCATGGATCATCGCAGCGCGCCTCTGGTGAGCGCCTAGTCGCCCGTCGCGCCAAAATCGAAACATTTCCGCGACCGCATACGATTTTGGCGCGACATGAGGGCCACTAGGAAAATCATTGGCGTAGTGTGGCGTTTGTCGCGCCATAGTTGATGCCGCGCCAGCCGCAACATCGATAAACTACGGCGCGACGCCACACGAGCGAAAAAGGTCAGACAGCAGAACCGTCAGGTTTGCGATACGGTAGGAAATGCACGTTGCGGGTTTCGATGGCCGCATCGGCGGCGCCCCCTGCGCCCGCAGGCCCCGGAAGCACGATCTCCGACCCATCCGCCAATCTGATGAGAGTGTCGGCCCCGATCGGCAATCCCGTCACGGCGCTGCGTGTCAGCCGTGTCACCACCCGCCCATTGGCCACCGCCTGCACCAGCGGCAGAACCAAGTCGAGGGAGGGAATACTCAGATCCTCGTACGTCTCCGAGCCGACCTTCAGATCGCACTTGAGCTCACTGCCATCGAGGAACATTTCCACCGGACACGCGCCCGGCGCCAGCGGCTGCATCGCCAGCCGCCAGCCATGACCCTCGTCTTGCGTCTCGAGCCGCGCCACGTCCGCGACGAAGCCGCTCCATGCCTTGATGGAGGCTACGACCTGCTGGAGCTTGAGGCGATACGTGTCGAGCGACTGCATGAGGAGTTATAGGCCCAGGTTTTACGATGAAACGTAGGACATCACCCCGTGCCCGTCCATCGGCTGGCCGCGCTATTCCGAAAATCAATTTCCCGGACGATCAGGTGACCAGACCTTGGGCCCGCTCTTCGTCCTTCAGGCGCACACGTTCGAAGACCGGCCGCGCCTTTATCCGCCCGATATACCCCGCAATCGAAGGAGACAACGGCACAATCCCGAACATCGTCGTCCAGCCAAGTCCCGTAGCCCAGAGGACATCCGCTGCGCTGTAATGATCCCCCAGGATGAACGGCCCGCGGTCCAACTGGTCGGTCAAAGTCTTCAGCATCGTATCAAAATCGCCATAGGGCGACATCGCCAACGGCGCCTGCTCCCGCTTCATCGCCTTATCGACCACCGCCGGCTCGAAGGCTGCCGCGTAGTAGACCATCCAGCGCAGATACGCCCCGCGCAAGGGATCGCCGCTCGCCGGCGCCAGCCCCATCGCCGGAAAAGCGTCAGCCAGGTGAATAAAGATGGCAACCGTCTCGGTGACGAGCTGACCTTCGTGAACAATGGCTGGCACCTTGCCCATCGGATTGATTGCAAGATAGGCAGGCTCCCGCTGTTCGCCCTTCTTGTTGTCGAGCAACCGCAACTCGTAGGGCGCACCGAGCTCTTCGAGCAGAATCATCGTCGCCGTCGAGCGCGTGTTGGGCGAGTGATAGAAGGTGAGTTTGGGCGCAACGGCCATGATGACGGTCCTTTCGCGAGATTGCGACCATTAGATCCCAAGGCCGCGTCCCCCACTTATACCGAATGAGCGCGCAGGCCCGAAATCCCCTGTGCGAACCGTCACTGTTGGGCAAGAACAGGCTCACGCCCGCTGCAATACGGCAGGCTGACAGCGGCGGCTCACGAAGCATTCCGAAAGTGCCCGCCGCAGCTCTTCGGTGACCACGCCATCGACGGTGATCTCCCATCCCAGACGGTTCAAGGTCAGCTGCAATCTAAGCGCTGCTTGCGCGCCGCCGATCTCCAGCGAACGCAGATAGTCCCGCGCCGCATCCGGCCCATTCCCGAGCCGGAGCAGCAACGCACCTCTCTGCTGCAGCATATCGGCCAGTTCTTCGCCACCCATGGCAAAGCGTGCAGCTTCGCCGCCATCGATCAGAACGGTAAAATCCTCGATCGCCTCCCGAAGGCTTCCGATCATGGCATTCGCCAGACCACGTCCAAGAAGCGAGGCGTATTCATGCCCACCCAGCTCGAGCGCCCGGGTATAATCTGCCACTGCACCCTGGAAATCCCTTACGTCCACCCGCAGTTTGGCCCGCAATTCGTACCAGGCCGCGCCGTCCGGCTGCAGCTCCGTCAGTTTGTCCGCATCGGCAAGCGCTTCAACGGTCATCTCCCTCGACGCCATCAGCAACGCTCGGCGATGCCGCGCGAATACGTGGTTCCGATCGATTCCAATAGCCGCACCGAAATGCTTGAGCGCGCCCTGCCAATCAGCAGCCGCCTCCTCGATCGCACCGAGTGTCGCTAATTTGTCGGCGATTTGCCCGGCGCTCAACAGAGACCGGATCGCGTATTCATGGCCACTTCTCAAGGCAGCGCGATCATTCGTGCTGTGAAACTCGGTCAGCAGCAGCCTCGCCATGAACAGCTCGGGCTCTCCTGGCGGCTTCGTCCCGGTAAGCGCGGCAATCGCCTCGCCCCGTGCGCCCTCGAAATCCAGAAACCACAGATGAACAAGCGCGCGTTCGACATGCGCATCTTCCGGCAATGATGTCTCGCACAATG